>CAYRXJ010000052.1:0-4241 GCA_964428235.1 uncultured Candidatus Bathyarchaeia archaeon
ACCCATTCCGAAATCAGAGACCTGGTGGATAGCGAACCTATCCATTTCTACAAAACTGCCCGGATCCACAAGGGCAGTGATTCTTTCTCTGGCAGTCATTTTGCCCCTGGAGTGCTGATCAGCAACCTTCTCCTGCCCCCCTCCCTCCGCGGCCTTTTCTCTTAGAATTCTCAGTTCCTTGGAGAGCTCTTTCATCGTCATGATTCGATTCGGCGTTTCGAGGAGCCTTCTCGTATTAAAGCACGGCTCAAGCTAACTTGCCAGGCGCAGAGTTCCATCCGGAACTAATGTAACCCCACGGGCTGTCTTCACAGACAAACTTCCATCGACATTAACTCCAACACAATGACCCTTGATTGTACCATGATTCATCTTAATCGCCACAACCATTTCCCGATGAGCGCAATGGTTCCACCAGTCCTCAATAATTGCTTCCAGGTTTTCCACATCTTCGAAGTGCTCTGAGAAACTTTTCAGTAGCGAGTCTAGAACCTCTTGGAGGTTGAATTTCTTCCCCGTTACGATTGCGAGAGATGTGGCCCCCGCTGGCAGTTTCGAAGAGGATAGGTTCACGTTCACTCCAACACCCACGACCGCGTAGTCCATCCTCGAACTTCTGACCTTGGTCTCGATCAGGATCCCCGCAAGTTTCTTTTTCCCGATAACAAGATCATTAGGCCATTTGATTTGAGATTGAACTCCCGTGGCTCGCTGAATTCCGTTGCGGAGGGCATTCGCGAATAGTAATTGGAGTAAACCGATCTTATCTGACGAGATGACTGGCTTGACTACTAAAGAGAACCATAGCCCGCCCTTTGGAGATTTCCAAACTCGTCCGAATCGGCCTCTACCCTCGGTTTGAGTGTCAGATACAACCACAGTCCATTCTTCCGTGCCTTTATCGGCAAGTGTCTTTGCTTCGGAGTTCGTGGAGGATAGGCGGTCAAACCAGATGATGTTCAGGGCCTTGCGCCGTCGGCCCATCGGCGATGAACTGCTTTATGTGTAACTGGCGCAGAGCGGTCGGAGGGCCTGCGGGAAGGGTAACCAATTGCTGTAGATGTTGTCAGCGAAGTTTAGTGTTCTCATTTCGACGGTCAAGGCTCCCTCGATATCTTGGTCACGGAATTCAAGAACAATGTCTGCGAATCGCTTTACCATCTCGATCATTGGTTTGTCATGAATGTCCTCCTTTATGACCAATATCGCGGTTCGCTTTCTGATTCTGACCCTGGACGCGAGCTGACAGAAGAAGGAGTAGAAGCTCTCGGGGGATCCGATACTTTTGATTATGTTATCGAGAAAATCTCCGAGAATTACTTGTGGTCCTTCGCCTTGCGAAGCTTTTTCGATAAACAAGTTTACCTCCAACAGGTTATCAGGAGAGATTATCTGAACATCATCCATAGGGTTCGCCATGGATGTTCCGTCTACGAAGGTTATCCAACCAACTTGACCCGTTCGATCCGATGAAAGTTCTTCGGGAGATGTTGGACCAAGAATAAGTGTTGGGTGCGAATCCTCCGATGCTATTGCTTCATTCAGGATAAGATTCATTGTTTCTTTGACGCTGACATTGCCTCGAACACAGACCACTACCAGTCTGTATTGGTCGAGTGAGCCTCTGTTGAGAAGGGGTTTTACCCGATCTAATTGCGTAAAGTTGACTCTTCTCGCTACCATGTGTTCAATCCGCCTTTCTGAAGCTACCTTTTTTGGGTAATTTGAGTAATCGAAAGTACAGATTCGGACGTGGTGCACCGATTACTACCATTATTACCTCTATTAAGTAGGTTCATAATTCGCTATTCGCCAGAGCGTTGGAATATAAAACTTTACCTTCCAGAGGAAATTAGGTATGGATGTTCTCTTACAAGAAAAAGTATGAACTCGAACCGACACATCGAGAAGCCACAATAGGGCTCGAAGTTATCACCCGGATTCTCACAACTGTTCTCCTCTGGAAATCGTCTATTGAGGATGAATATGGAAAAAAAGGACTCTTTGCTTCTCGAGCAACCCCCGACACACTGGCCACGAGACTCTCTCCTTTCGTGACCAGCTGCGGAGACCTTTGTGAGTGTCATCTCGACGACCGTTGGAGGAGAGTGCTGGCTAGGACAGGCGGCACAGCCACGGCCGCTCCTGACAGGGACTTTGAATGGACAGTAGCTCCATAAACCTGTCTTGGCAGGAAGCTAGAAAACCAGCTATCTGCGAACTCCGGTCATCAGAATTGGGAAGTGAGGCTGAAGCGATCGAATCTACTCAGTTGGGAGTGGGCGGGGAGCCATTCCGACGCCACTGGAACCTGTACCAGCCCCAGGTCGCATTTCAAGCTGGCTCATGACCATCAATAAGCTCCGAATCTCATCGATGCTACGCAGATTGGTCTGCAACTGGTTTCGGTACTCTTCTCTGGTCGACTTGTACTCTTGTTCCGGAATATCTCCCGACATGAAGCGGCTTTCCAGTCCCAACAGGTTCTGTGGCGCATTAGTAACTTGATCCCTTAGGTCCCTTACCCGTCTGGTCAGGGTCTCGCCAAGCTGGGCCATCTTGTCAGCCATTGCCCGGTTGGCTCGAGAGTATTCCTCCTTTAACATCGCTAGCCGCTGGCGGAAGCCGTTGATCTCTGTAACGACTTTCTCTATCGAAACTTCGCTCATTCTGCTTTGCACCGAAGAGTAGGCTGAGAGACGATGCGGGCGGAATAGAAGCTGTTGTAACCTGATGACGCGAGAATCAGTAACCCGTGACGAGAGGTTAGTTCTTCTCGTCAGGCTTTGAACTGGTCGTTGTGGTTGTCGGCTCAGCCTCAAGAGGTGCAGGAGGCGGGGTCGTGAGCATTGTCCAGCCTATCCAACCAGTGATTCCCAGAATGCCTAACACCCCCAGAACGACTGGAATCTCTATCGCGTATGTCCTCCAGGGATCGCCTGTTAAGGAAATCAGGTAGATTATGAACACAATAGCGGAGACCGCAAATATCAGACCGCCGTACGATTGGTCCTTGTTCAAGTCACGTTATCACTTATTGCGAGGGCTAATAATGACTGGATATAAATTAGTTATTATTCGAATTTCCTGAATACCACCTCAAGCGTTCCTCGGCTCATCTCGCAGTAATTCTATCGACGGATCGGCTAAAGTTAAGGCGGACAGGCAGGAATTAGCACCTGCGACACCAGATTGAAGGTTCGACTTGTACTCTTGGCAATTCTGACACTAAACGACTTTCACTTGCATCTGGACTCAGTTTTCGGCCTCTCTGAATTTGACCCCACTTTCTGGCCATTCAGTTGGACATTCAACAATGGATTTCTGTTTTACAACACATTCTGGAGTGTTTACTGGGGGCTAGGCTTCGTAACCGCAGCCAGTTTACTCTACGAATGGTATCGTGGGACTTAGACAGCTGAAACCTGATTGGGACTCACTGGAGCCTCTTGTAGCCGGGGCGTTGTGACAATTGAGCCGGAAAAGTCAAGGCCCTAGTTGGGTATGCGCCAATCTCTGACTTGACCTGCTTCAGAAATGAAGTGATTGAGTGTTTGGTTTCATTTGAATTCGCTCGTGATCTTATTGACAATTCTTTGGAGCTGATCTCTTTTTCGCCGTAGATGATCGTGTAGGGTATCCAGCTGAGCTCGGCGTCTCGTATCTTGCTTTGCATTGTGTCATCTCGATCGTCAATATCTGCTCTAATCCCTGTCTCTTGGAGCGTTCCTAGAAGTTCGAGGCCTTGTTTCACGAACTGTTTTGCGACTGGGATAATTCGGACTTGGACGGGCGAGATCCAGGTTGGGAGCATGGGCTTCTTGTTTTGGCGTTCGAGTCGAACTGCGGAGTCGAGTAGGGTGAACAGGTATCTCTCAAGTCCTCCAATGACGGCCGTGTGAATGATAACAGGAAATTGTTTCTCTCCTTTCTCGTCAGTGTAAGCTATCCCAAAGCGTTTGGCGTTTCCGATATCTATCTGGAATGTCCCGATTTCTCTCGGGCGATCAAGATCGTCGATGATATTGTATTCGACGTTCAAAACCCAATAGTACAGCCCTTCTGGGACGAAGTTCAGCAGTATGGGTTTTTTTTCGACCTTCACAAGTTCCATGAAAGCTTGTTTGTTTGCATCGAAGAATGACCGGGTCGTTTTGGACAATGACACGTATTCGCGTTGAAGTTTCCGAATCTCCTTGTAATTCGTTCGGTTGTGTTTTTCCACGATTCGGATTTCCCTC
>CAYRXJ010000052.1:4251-9783 GCA_964428235.1 uncultured Candidatus Bathyarchaeia archaeon
TGGGTTGAAGGTTTTGCAATTTCCTCGTATTTGGTCCGGTGGTTCTTGTAACCGATCTGGATTGCCTCCTGGACGCTCTTGAGATAGATGTGTAAGTCGGGCATGAGGAACTTGCGAAGCCGGAAAGCAAGAAGCAACTCGCCGCCCTGTTCCATACGATAGCTGTCCGCGACCTCGAATGTCCCGAAGGGTAGCGATTTGTAACTCAGAGTCCAATCTTTGACCATCGAGAATTGTTGGAAGCATGCTGCGTATCGGAGCACGAAGGTTCGCTCGTCTACGTCAAGCTCGTAAGCTCTGGACCCGAATAATTTCAGGTGTTCTTTGATCGGTTGGACATCAACGTCAAACATGTTTGTCCCCTTTATGTTCAGGACTGGTATTCCGATCTTTCGAACAACCTGGTTAGCGTAGTCGGCCAGAAGATCCATTATCAGATTGGCTTCAGGACCAAATCTCATATGGCCAGAATCCGAGAACGATTCCCATTCTATTCCGAATCGGCGCGCGTAGTCGAGGTAGTGTGGTTCGCCGCCCGTGAGCCCGCGCTTGAGAGCTTCTTTCTCCACCATTGACTTGAATTCTGCATCCTGTGGTTCGTACTTGAAATCCTCGGGAGCGTGCAGTTCTCCCGCAGTATCCATGATCACATACTCGGTCTTGACAGGGGCTGCAACCTGCTTCGACTTTGTGTCGACAGTTATGGTGCGGGAGAGCTCCGATAGCGGATGGCCTTTTGCTTTGATGGTGAAGCTCTTGTACCATCCGAATGGGCTTCGACTGACCTCGTAGCCTTTCTCTGAAAGCTTCTCTTCCAGCCCTTTTAGGATGGCGATCGCAGGCTCTCGTGATGCTAGGTTTGTTGAGAGATGTGCATAAGGGTAGACCATCACTTTCTTTGTTTTCAGCCAACCTAGAACTTCCTCGATCGATGAAGCCGCATTGTTTGTTATCTGACCAGGATCTTGTTCATCGTTCTTTTCAACAGTCGAAAAAACAACCAGACCATCTTCCATTGCTCCTTTCTTGTGAGAATCGTCCAGAGTCTCTGGTTGCTTGACCGCTTTGTCTCGCGTCTCGTATTCAAAACGATCCGCGTGTATTAGCAAGAGCCTCATCCTTGCATCCTCCACCGATCGATCTGCTTGTCTTTCTTGAGCTTCTTCTTCATGTCCTTGTAGTGACTCTTACAGAGGTATCCTCGGCCTGAAGTTGAGATTCTAAGACCGGCTCTAGCGACATCTTCGACGGAAATCGAGCGGACCGCGTCTTCTTTGCATCCGATAACGGAGCACTTGACGCCCTTTGCAACTTTCCCCAAGCGGTGAAACCTTGCATCATCCGGGTCATGCCATAATAGAAGGTTTTGTGGAGATGATGACAACCCTCTAATGCTGGATTCCGAGGAGCGTGAGCTGATGCTGTCTAGAATCCAGTACCTTGTAGAAGGACATTTCCGGTCAGCAGCGGGAGCGTTTCAAAAATCCGGGTTTACGCCCAATTCAGTAACAACGACAGGGTTCCTTCTGACCGTGCTTGCCTCTTTGTTCTACTCGACTGGACTGGGAATGACCTGGCTCATCTACGGCGCGATTCTCGCACTAATCATAGGAGCATACCTAGATGCCATCGACGGTGCAATGGCGAGGAGGTTTCATCTTGCCTCAAAAATCGGAGGAATTCTCGACAGCGTTCTCGACAGGATCTCCGAGACCGCACTTTACCTCGGACTGTTTATCGGAGGACTTGTAACCGGGTGGTTGGCCTTATGGGCACTATCAGCTTCGCTGATGGTGAGCTACGTTCGTGCTCGGGTCGACGTTGAAGGAGTGAAGCTGAAAGGAGTTGGCCTAGCAGAACGTCCAGAACGACTGCTCATTCTCTTGATATCAACAATTCTCGCAACTCAAAGTTCATTGTCACTACAAATTGGAGTAGGACTGATTGCCATACTGTCCAGTGTTACAGTGGTAGAGAGACTTTACAGGACGAAACTAGTCTTGGTAGAGTTGAGCGGGAAGGTCGCCTAAAGTCGTCTCTCGTCTGCAGACCTGACCTTAGACACTCCAAAATGAACCGCGCAAGAGACACAGAGATTCTTCATGACCCTTTGTCTAGCGATGTAGGCTCCATGCGCACGCAGTTCTTTGGCCAGCGACGGTTCCACGAGGGACACCCAGCTGGTCACCCTCTTGACCTTGTCTCTAGGGGTCAACATTCCACAATTTGCGCATTGGACCAGCTCACTTCTTCCTTTGCCACCTTTGCTTCGTCCTCTGGACCGTCTTTTCTTCGGCACTCTCAGACACTACCATACGGAGCATGTCCTGAGTACATAATCTCTTCCCGGTTGTCAAAATCTAATGGAAGGAAGGTCCCCGAATGAGTCTCGCCGTAGTCGGCAACCTTACCCTTGACGAGCTGGATAGAGATGGCAAGCTTGTTGTCCGTCCGGGTGGATCAGCTCTATTCACATCGCTCGCCGCTGCCTCTCTAGGGGCTAAGGTATCGATTGTGTCAAACGTCGGACGCGACTACCCTGAATCGATCCTATCATCGCTCACGAAAAGCAAGATCGACACCTCCGAAGTCAGGCGGAATCAAGAAGAAACCACCAGGTTCAGAATATCATACACGGCTGGCTCAAGGCGGCTCGACCTGGTGCATCCAGGCAAAAACATTAGGCCTAGCAAGGCGTGGAAGATTTTTGACTTGATTCATCTCGGACCGGTATTCAACGAGATTGGAATCGATGCCCTATCGACAGCACGTCATCGTTGCAATTTCTTGTCAGTGGATGTCCAGGGACTCTTGAGGACTACGACAAGACGAGGACATGTTCAACTGCAGAAAAGAAAGATCGATCAGTTCCTTTCGAAGTGCAATCTAGTGAAAGCTACAGCGGAAGAGACTCGGATCGTCGCACCCGGCAAATCTCTTGTGGCATCTGCGAAGCAGTTTATTCGGCGAGGAGCGGATTTCGCGTTGATCACACAAGGACGCTCTGGAGCGCTTCTCGCAACAAGGGACGATATTGTACTCAAAATCCCGTCAGTTCCCGAAAGACAGGAAATTGACATGACTGGTGCCGGCGACGTTTTTGTCGGGAGCTGGCTCAAGACTTATCTTACGACGAACGATATGTTCTGGTCTTCGGCGGTTGCGGCAGCATTTGCCTCGATCTCAGTGAGAAGTCTTGGGCTGGACAAGTTCCGTTTTAGGAGGAAGGAACTACTACGTCGAGCGGATTGGGCCTACAAGAATTCCCAACTGGTAAGAGCCTAGTAGGATCGAGCGAAGTAGACTTCTGTCGAGTTGGGGGCACCGCAGTAAACGCAGTTTCCTTTCTCGCCTTGTTTCAATGGGACAACCCGGACTGTTGCCCCGGTCTCGATCTTGATTTTTTCCTCGCAGGACTCGCTGGAGAGAAATGCCTTGATGAATCCGCCTTTTCCTTCCACGGCTTTCTTGAACGATTGCATCTCAGAGACGCTCGTTGTTAGGCTATCGAAGGACTTTTTCGCCCTCTCGTAGAGGTGCCGCTGGATCTCTTCGAGGATTGTGAGTATTCGATCTTTCGCCTCAGTCCGATTGACCGCGATTTTTTCTCTCGTGTCTCTTCTGACTATGGTCACGTGTTTTGCTACAAGGTCCTTGGGCCCGATCTCGACGCGGAGCGGGACGCCCTTCATTTCCCATTCGTGATATTTCCATCCCGGGGTATATTGTGTCCGGTCATCGACGAAAGTTCTGATCCCACTCTTTTCGAGTTGTGTCGAGATGTGATTAACTTCGTTAGTGATGTCCTTCTGGTCGGTCTCTTTGTAGAAAATAGGTATGATCACAACTTGCGTCGGGGCGATCTTCGGGGGAAGTAGTAAGCCGCGGTCATCGCCGTGTGTGAGGATTGACGCTCCGATGAGCCGCCATGATATTCCCCAGGATGTGGTCCAGGCGTAGTGTTCTTTCTCGTCTTTTCCAAGGTACTTGATCTCGAAGGGTTTCGCGAACTTTTGGCCCAAGTGATGGGATGTTCCCATCTGGAGGGCTTTTCCATCGGGCATCATCGCCTCGAGGGTCGTGGTGTAGACAGCCCCTTTGAATTTCTCTCTCTCTGTCTTCTTCCCGATTAGAACGGGAATGGCAAGTTCTTGTTCTACAAGTTGGGCATAAATGTCGAGGATCGTCATGACTTCTTGCTCGGCTTCTTTCTCAGTTTCGTGTACCGTGTGTCCTTCTTGCCAGAGGAACTCGGTTGTTCGCAGGAAGGGCCTGGTCGATGTTATCTCTGCTCTCACGACGGAGTTCCAGACGTTGATGAGTACCGGAAGGTCTCGCCAACTCTTCACCCATTTGCTATACGATTCGTAAATTATTGTCTCGGAGGTCGGCCTAACAGCTAGCTTCTCGGCGAGTTCATTGTCTCCGGTGTGGGTCACCCAGAAGACTTCCGGGGTGAAGCCTGAGAAGTGTTCTGTTTCCTTCTGGAGGAGTCGTTCGGGGATCAGTAGTGGAAAGTAGGCGTTCTTGTGTCCTATTGCCTTTATCTTCGTGTCGAAGTCTTCTTTGATCTTTTCCCATATCGAGAACCCGTACGGCATTAGAACCATGAAGCCCTTTGCGCTCGAATAGTCTGCGAGCTGGGCTTTTGTGACGACTTGAGTGTACCATTCGGAGAGGTCTTCTGCCTTCTTTACGGTAATACCAAGTTCTTTGCCGCTCATGAAGAGGGCCTCCGAGAAGAAAGTCGTTTAGAATTCAGAATAGGGAGTTCAGTGGACGTATCGCGGTTCTGGAAATAAATCGCCCATTTCAAGCGCCTCGGCAGTACCGTCCATAACGATTGGGGAGAATATTTAGTCTTCCTTTCCAATGATTGGCGTATTGCAGGACAATCCGGATTATTCGAGCGCCTGAACTCGCTCGGGCTTGCGTGCATTATTGCGAGACTGCCTGGCCGTCTTGTTTGTGAGCGAATAGGACGATTGCTGAGACTGTGCTCTTGACTCCTGGAATCTTGAGGATCTTGTTTTTTAGAACTTCTCGGAAGGCTAGAATGCTACTGGTGCTGAGCAAGCAGACCACGTCATACTCGCCTGTTACCTCGTAGACCTCGGTGACTTCGGATAGTTTTGTCAGAGCAGTTATGACTCTCTCGAGTTCTTTGGATTCCACGAATAGATTCAGAATGATGCGGACGTCGTTCGGCAAGGATTTGGGTCTCGGGCGAAACTTGGATTTCTCTGACTGCTAATAAAGAGGATGATGGTCATCGATCATTATCTTATAGCGAGACCATATTGTGAAGCCTCTTCAAGATGCGCTCGTTCGTTGATCTCCAGGTTCACAGTCCGTACAGCAGGGCGACCAGCAAGAGTATGAACCTGAAGGAACTCGCTCATTTTGCCTCGATGAAGGGGTTGAGCGTTGTTGGCACGGGGGACTTTACGCATCCGACTTGGAGAAAGGAAATCAGGGAAGTTCTTGGAGAACCGGCTTCCGGACTATACTCGTCAAGAGACAAGCGATTCC
>CAYRXJ010000053.1:0-9602 GCA_964428235.1 uncultured Candidatus Bathyarchaeia archaeon
AAGAGAGCGTAAGGGGAGCTGGTAGGATTCGCGAGGCATGAGCCCGCCGGGCTTTACCGTCGACGTGGTCGTAGAAAACAAGCGCCTTGCTCGGGAACCCGAGGGACAGACAATCCACCACAATCTAATCCTCAAAGGAGGATATTCACAGGTAACCAGTGTAAGGGCTGGTAAACTTCTTCGGATGAATGTTGAAGCAAAGTCTTCTGAGGATGCCAAACAGCTTGTGAGAAAGCTCTGTGACGATCTTCGGATCTACAATCCTGCCGCGCATGTCTGCCAGGTCAGAATAGTAACTTAGCACTGGCACCTTCCAACCCTTCAATAGAACAGGTTGGCTCAGTGCTCTTTTGTGTTCGTTTGTGGTCTGTCAAGCGTATTCTTGGATAAACTTAAGCGTGGCTTTGATAGTCGGCCCTTGACGCAGCCGGATTCAAGTCTTTGAGTGGAATTGGTTCGTCGTTCAGATTGCTCATCGCTATAACAATAGCATTCTCCCTAGTCTCTCTTCCAAACCCCGGAAGAACCTCCGCTATCTCCGGATTGCCGACCGTCCATGCCGCTGTGGCACCGAATGTGCCTTGGCTACCCGCAGGTCCAGCCATGGACACTCTGACCCACCCGGTTTTCACCGACGAGGTTTCAGAGTTCACCGCGATACAGTCTTCTCCCTCCCCCATCGACTTTACCGACTGGCCACTCTCCCCGAATGTCCTCTGCTTGATCGGAGACCTGTGTCCATCCCTTCAGATCACATCTCCAATCTCCAACGCTGGATACTTCGAGCTAGAATTCCACTTGGACAATAACTTCTGGGGTTGCAATTTCAACTTCGGAAACGCTGCCTGCGGAGTCCACATTCGCCAGGCATTCGCTCACGGTCTCGACAAGAACCTCTTCATTTCTGTAGAACTCCAGGGCAATGCAGTGCCAATCGACAATCCTGTTCCTCCACCGAGCATTGATCTTAACACTCCAGACCCCTGCGCTTGGGATATACTTCATCCGCAGACAGGTTCCGCTTGCCAGGTAAATGGTCCCGGCGGAACCGCGTATCATCTAGCCGCAGCGACGACCGGAAGTGGATGTACAAACTCACCACCGTTTGCATACACGCCGGGCTGCGGAACACCGGATTTTTGCGCCGCGGCCGACCACTTGATAGCAGCAGGCCTGGCGACGGGCAAGAACCCAACGACATGTGTTCTTACCGGAATCATATCTGCTATCACCTCGAATCCGGTAAACATCTTTGCTAGGAGCGATGATACATCGCGTCTTCATGCTGGTGACAGCTATGCGCAATTCATCTGCGCAATATTTACTGGAGCATTCACAACAGGCTGCGGTATGGGAGTATCCTCGACCAACATAATCAATGTGACTCCCGGTAGCGTTGGACAGTTTCCAGGCTTGAATCCTTGTGGGATAGGCCCCTCCACATGCCCTTCTGGGGTTCCACTTACATGGTGGGTCTACACGGCGGGTTTCGGAAACGTTCTGACCTTCGATAGCAGTCTCTATTTCGGGTACGATAGCCAGTTCGTCTCGGGTGTTCCTGGCATTGAGCCTCCCTGTTCGATCAAGGCGGTTCCATCCTTTTCCCCCAGCAACTACATGTGGCTCTGTAGTCCCGCCTACGACGCGAGCATTGAACAGGCAGAATTCTCTCCATGCTTAACGGCGCTCGGGGACCCGGCTACTGGTCAGACGCACTTGACAGTGACCTTCGCGAACTGTTCTGGTACGACTCAGCTCTCGGCTGCTAGCGCGGCGTATGAAGCTCAGGATATCTTTGGCCAAAATGCGTTCACGATTCCTGGATGGACCAGCCAAGAACAGTTCGCTTATCTCAATGGCTGGCAGGGAGGCGTGCTCAACAAGGCCAACGGCTTCACTCCTCCCGGCAACTTCTTCACGATGCTTAACGCTTGGAACCCGTCTCCGCCTGTTTCCGGCACGGTCCGCCAAGGGTACAGTCATGGAACCAGAAGTGTGAACCCGTTCGTCGGAATAACTCCTTCGGAGATTGGTGTCATCGGGTCGATCTGGAACTCTCCTGGGATCGGTAACCCTGATCTTCCCTCAACGTATCTTGACTGGATGACTATCAGCACAACGCAGATCCCGGCCGGACAGCTCTCATATTCTCCGCCGTTTGGTACGGTTGCCGCTTTCAGGTACGCGTTGCGAGGAGATATCTTCTGGCACACTGGACAGAAGGTAACTGCATGGGATCTCGCGTTTAGCTACATCGCGTTCAAGTCTTCAGGCGTCCAACCAGGACTCGCCCCTGTGACTGGTGTAAAAGTGATAAGTCCCACTCAGGTAGACATCGACGTTAGCACAGTTGGACCCTCCACTAAATTATTCCTGTCGAGTCCCGTTCTTCCGGGACGCGACTGGGTCAATACTAGCATTTGCACCAAATCGGCGTGGGATGCAGCTGCTAACAGTCCCAACTTTGCAGCGGCCAACTCTGCCTTGACAGCTTGCATTGCCCCATCGAGTGCCGTAACCCTGTCAGGGGTGATCACACCGACAGCGTCCAACGTTGACAACGCAAAGATAGCGCCAACATACGACCCTGTCGCAGCAGGCAACCTGATCGGATCAGGCCCATGGACTTGCGGAACCGGATCCGGAATAGGCGGCCCAGGCTGCTCGACAACCGGCACGCAAGCTACCAATCCAGGCGATTCGTGGACCCTAACCCGGTACGGCATAGGAACAGTTCCAGGTGGGTCCATCAACACGTATTTCCGTAGCGCCGCGACCCTAGCCATGTGGGTGTGGGGACGGACTACTGGTATTTTCAGTAACGACTTTCTCGAGTTCAGCGTCATCGCCCTTTGTTTTGGCAAACCTGTCGGCACATCTGGCTGCACGCAGTGGCAATCTGGAATTGGAGCGTCACCCACCGGAATCATTGGCATCGAACAAGAAAGCATCGTGTTCCGGTTTGTCGGGGTGAACTGGGTTTCCCCCTATGACTGGCGGAATTTGCCTCCGCAAAACATTGCCTCGTTGCCTCCAGTCCTTCATGAGGGGTCTGTCACGTTGAACCCGTGCAGCGTCGACCCGGTAAAGGGCTACGATTGTTAGAAGAATCATCCTAGCCCCCTCTCCCCCCTTCGCCTTTCCGGTCTTGTCCATTGACACGTGAATGTCAAAAAAGGGCTTAATAGTAATCGAAATTCACTACTTTGGGAAACAGGAAAGAATGCCGAGAGTCGCTGTCGTACAGTTCCCTGGAAGCAACTGCGACCTAGACGCGCTAAATATTCTGCGAAAAACAGTCGGGCTCCCAGCAGACCTTGTATGGCACAAAGATCTGAAACAAGATGAGTACGATGGATATGTTCTGCCGGGAGGTTTCTCGTATGGAGACTATCTTCGCGCCGGTGCGATTGCGGCGACAAGTCCGAGCCTTGAAACAATCAGGAGAGCAACTGAAGCCGGAAAGCCTGTTCTAGGAATATGTAACGGGTTTCAAATCCTCGTTGAAGCAGGCATTCTCCCAGGCGCTGTTCTCCGAAACTCCGCACTTCGATTCGTCTGCTCATGGACCCGGTTACGAGTAGAATCCACCAGAACCCCCTTCACAGCGAAAGCTAACAAGGGTCAGACGCTGCGGATTCCTATTGCCCACAACGAGGGCCGATACTATCTCGACGGTAACCAATTAGAGATGCTGGAGAAAAATGATCAGGTCGTTCTCAGATACGTAGATGAGGACGATTCTCCAACCGAGAGATCAAACCCTAACGGTTCAGTTAGTAATATCGCGGGAATATGCAACAAGGAAGGAAACGTCATGGGCCTGATGCCCCACCCGGAGCGCGCATCCCTTTCTATTCTGTCCCCAAGCAATCATCCGGATGGGCGACTGATCTTTGACTCGATGAACGAGAGCCTGAACATCTCTCATGGAGGACCATAGTTGGACATTCAGACACGTGAGAAGTCCCGGTCATGGATAGGAGTGTTAATTTTCGCCCTGGGAATCGGTGTAGTCACCGGCATCTATACTGCTGATTATCGTGTTGGGCTCATCTTCGGATTCTTTGGTGGTCTATTGGTCGCGACGGGACTATACGTGATTGTATCAGGGGGAAAGAGATAGAGTCATGATGCAGCAGACCCGTTTCACACGCCGCATCGTCCTGGGCCTATTCTCTATCACACTCGGCGTTATTTCTCTTGTCGCCTTCTTCTCGGTCACCTACATTGCCGGAGTCGGATTTCTCGGCGGGTTCTACGGGTTCATACTAATCGCTCTAGGAATAGGTCTGATTGCCAAGAAAACCGAGCGTCAGATCGAGGAGACAAGATAGATGACCGGTACAAGTCCAGTCAAGAAGCGAACATATCCCCGCGCCACAGCCATCGTGGGAGGACTCATCGCGGGACTCTTTGCAGGACTCATAGCATACTTCGTGCTCGGTCTAACGGGCTTCATCGTCGCCTTCATCATCGGAGCGATCACCGGATCACAGATGACGCTGGCGGTCAACCGATCTAGAGCACAACAGCCATGACCCGAGCAGTCTCCGTCGAACCCCTGGCCCTTGTTATTCCCGAGACTCAGACGCCCAACCTGACAGAGGAAGAAATCCAGTACGCGAGATCCAAGCTAGGACGAGAGCCCAGCGAGGTCGAGTGGGCCATGCTCGAAGCACAATGGTCCGAGCACTGCAGCTACAAATCAAGCAAACCACTCCTCAAACAACTCCCCAGCAAAGGACCAAGAGTACTGGTCGGACCCGGGTTCGACGCGGGGGTCATCGACATCGGCGACGGCTGGGTCGTAACCCTCCACATAGAATCCCACAACCACCCCAGCGCTATCGATCCTTATGGCGGCGCGGCAACAGGAGTAGGCGGCGTTGTCCGGGACATTCTCAGTCTAGGAACACGTCCCATCGCTCTCCTCGATCCTCTCCGGTTCGGATCGCTAGACAGCCAGCACACACGCTGGCTATTCGACAATGTCGTCCGAGGAATATCAGACTATGGAAACTGTATTGGCGTCCCGACAGTCGGGGGCGAGATAGAGTTCGATCCATGTTTTGAGAGAAACTGTCTCGTAGACGTCGCCTGTATAGGCCTCGGAAGAAAGAACAAGCTCGTCCTTGGAGAAGCCCGCTACCCGGGCGATCTTGTCTATCTTGTCGGCGGACGAACTGGACGCGACGGGATCCGAGGAGCAAGTTTCGCCAGCAAGACTCTCACTGAAAAATCCGACACAGAACGATCAGCAGTCCAGGTTCCTGATCCCTTCAACAAGAAACTCATCATAGAAGCATTGCTTGAGGCTGTCGATGCTGGAATACTCAGGGGAATGAAAGACCTGGGAGGAGGAGGCCTCACCTGTGGGCTCTCAGAAATCACTGCAAAAGCTGGAACCGGGATGATAGTCGATCTCGACACTATCCCGACGCGGGAACCAAACATGGACCCGGCCGAGATCATGATATCGGAGTCACAAGAGCGAATGCTGCTGCTCATTCAAGAAAATGACGAAGAGAAACTCGTCCGGATACTTGACAGGTGGGAGCTCGGCTACGCGAGAATCGGACAGATCACGAGAGAAAAACTGTTAGTAATCAAAGAGGGAGACAAGATTGTCGCGAAAGCACCCACAAAGTTCATCGCCGAAGCGCCGCTGGCACCGAGATCAGCGAAGAGGCCCAGCTACCTAGACGCTCTAGCAGAAGTTACTCCCCCAAGAACACCTGAGAACCTCTCTAAGACTCTGCTCCAGTTGCTCTCCAGTCCGAATCTTTCAAGCAAGGAGTGGATCTATCGACAGTACGATCACGAGGTCGGCATCCGAACCATCGTCAAACCTGGACAGGCAGACTCTGCACTACTCCGCCTTCCAAACATGAAGTCTCTGGCTCTTACAGTCGATGGGAATAGCAAACAGTGTTTCGTGGACCCCTACTGGGGTGCGATGAGTGTTGTCTCCGAAGCGGTATGCAATCTAGTCGCCACTGGCGCCGAACCGGCCGCCGTTGTCGATCACTTGCAGTTCGGGGATCCCGGTAATCCAGAAGTCTACTGGACCTTCAAGGAAACAATTCGTGCTATCTCTGCCTATTTGAGAGCACTCAATGTGCCATGCATCGGCGGCAAGGTAAGCTTCTACAACGAAGACTCAACAACCGGCAAAGCGATCAAGCCCTCACCAGTTATCTCAGCGATCGGTCTCGTAGACTCGAAGACTCCTCGAATCTTCCAGGCTCTCAAGAAAGATGGAAACGATCTAGTCATCGTTGGGAAAACGTCTGACGAAATGGGGGGAAGCGAATACTACGAACAGATACACAATCTAACAGGCGGAACTGTCCCGAAAGTCAACTTGAAAAAAGAGAAAATAATCTTCCGACTCTTGTTGAAGATCCTTAGAAACGGTTTAGCAGAGAGCTGTCATGACATCTCGAAAGGCGGACTAGCCATCGCTCTCTCCGAGATGGCAGTTCAATCAGGTAAAGGTGTAACGGTTGATCTAGACAAGGTTCCGAACAAGGCAAGCAGAACGGACAATTTGCTGTTTTCCGAGTCAAGATCTCGATTCATCATCGAGACAAGATCCAAGAACACCAGCCGGATCATAGGCTCGTTCAAACGCTCCGGAATATCAGCTGCGAAGATCGGAAAGGTCACTGGCAATCAGATCGAACTCCTCTCGAACAAAGGGAGGATCTCAATAACGGTCCCTCTCGCTGAAGCCGTCACGGCATGGTCCCAGACCATTCCGCTCGCAATGGAGGCAACACTTTGAAAGAACACTGCGGCGTCCTCGCGATCTACTCGGGCGATAACAAGCCCGTCGCAGAACGAATAGTCAAGGGACTCAGCGCCCTCCAACACAGAGGCCAGGAATCATGGGGTCTTGCAGTTCCAGGCGAGCCGATCCTTAAGGGCCTCGGCCTGATAGGCCATGGTGCTGACGCAAACGCGAAGAAAATTCTCAGTTACACCAGTAATCGCGGAATAGGACACGTCCGGTATTCGACTAGAGGACGAACAACTCTCGAGAACGCTCATCCCCTCGACATCCGCGGAGAATTCGCGATAGCCCAGAACGGAACGATCGCTAACACTGAAGATCTCGAGCCTATCGTCCGGAAAGAGTTCCCAATTCTCGGCTCTTCGACAGACACGAAGCTCGCCGGGTATCGCTTATTGCAACACTACAGGTTTGAGCAGGATTGGACACGGGCGTATCACAAGCTGAGCAAGGAACTCAGCGGATCCTACAGCTTCGTAATGCTGACACATGAGGGAGAAGTCATGGCAGCCAGGGACGAGGCAGGCTACCGACCACTATGCCTCGGACACGATCCTGATTCCGACACCTACATTGTCGCGAGCGAGAGTTGTGCTCTCACTGCCCTCCAGGCCAACTTTGTCCGAGACATCCAACCAGGCGAACTTGTTAGTTTAACCAAGGACGGGCCCAAGATAACGCGGTTCGCCGAGTCGCCGCGACACTACCACTGCCCATTCGAATACACCTACTTCGGTCATCCAAGCAGCAAGATCGATGGACACTACGTCTACGACGCCAGACGCGAACTAGGCCGAGTGCTCGCTCGAAGATACCCGTTCAAAGCCGATGTAGTGATTCCAGTCCCCGACTCCGCAAGACCCGCTGCCCTAGGATATTCTGAAGAGAGTGGTATCCCCATGGAGGAGGGTCTCATGAAAGACCGCTACCGGCGGAAAGGAAGTCTCCGAAGCTTCATCGAACCCACAGCGGAGAGCCGGGAAGAGATCGTGCGCGAGATCATAACGATCAAACCAGTCGTCGACGGCAAGGACGTGATAGTTGTTGATGACAGCATTGTACGCGGGACCAGCAGCAAGAACATCATACAGTCCTTACGAGATTCAGGTGCAAAGAAAGTCTTCATGGTCGTCACTTTCCCACCAATCCGCCATCCATGCTACATGGGAATCGACTTCCCAACAAAGGAAGAGCTTCTCGCAAACAAGGCTGACGGCAAAACACTCGACATCGCAGACCTCAACAAAAAAGTCGCACGCGAGATAGGTGTTGATGGTCTAGGTTACAATGACATCAATGGTCTCAGCGAAGGAATCGGTCTCAAGAAAGACGAGATGTGTTTCGCCTGCGTCACAGGAGAGTACTTGGGACTGAAAAAAGATCCGGTTCTACGGACTCGCGAAGAGATGAAGGCATAGCCCACAAAATGCCGGGCCTAATCGGATTTTACGCGTTCGGCGAAGGGCGAGAGAACTGGAACGCATCCCATCTCATACGCTACGGGCTCAACGCGCTCCAAGGCCGAGGCCAGGAATCAATCAGCCTAGCAACTCTCGGACCGGAAGGACCAATGCAGACTCTAGCGGGCGAGGGAGGTGTCGAAGACTTCTTCCAGAAAAACAAGAACAGCCTCCCAAAAGGATTCATTGGAATCGGCCAAACATCCACCTACCAAAACGACTACCTCGTACACGTGAAGACACCGTACGAGCTAGTTCTCGCCCTCGACGGAAAAACGGATCTAAACGAAGACCGAAACGAGGCAACAAGACTATTCGCACGCCAGCTCTCACAACTAATCCATTCCGAGAAAGAACCCCTCAAAGCAGCCTCGATGCTCACCAACAAGATCGGCGGAGGCTACTCGTTCGTCGCCCTCACACACAAACAAGAACTCATCGCAGGAAGGAACCCCCTAGGAGTAAAGCCGCTAGAGACTGGAAGCGTTGGATTCGATATCGCGGCAATCGCCTCGGAAACATGCGCGTTCGACGTAATGGGCATCGATCAGACAGGACAAGTCGAACCCGGCGAAATCGTCATCTTCACACGAGAAGACATCCGCGGTAGCACACCTGCAGCAAGTCCCGGCGAGTTTTGCAGCTACGAGTATGTCTATCTTGCAAGGCTTGACAGCAAAGTCAACAATCTACCAGTCGCAAAGATACGAAACAACATCGGCCGAGAACTAGCAAGAACCCACCCGGCTCAGGCGGACATTGTGATTGGAGTGCCCGAGACTGGCTTGCCAATAGCGAACGGTTACAGTCAACAGTCCCAGATCCCGCTCGAAGTAGGATTCATGAGGACCGGAGAAAACGCTCGGGCGGCGCTCAAGCCGACGCAAAAGGAACGTCTCACCGCTGTTCAGCTCAAGCTTAACCCTGTCAAGAGCGCCATCGAGAACAAGGACCTCGTTCTAGTCGATGACAGCGTAGTCCGAGGCAACACTCTCCGAAACACGGTTCTTAGTCTCAAGCGAAATGGTGCAAGGCAGGTTCATGTCCGCGTCGGCAGTCCCGCACTGGTCTCACCTTGCCCTTATGGAGTTGAGATTCCACCGCGAGACGAGCTGATCGCGAGCAGTCATAACGAGAAAGATCTCGCAAGTCTAGTTGGAGCCGCCACCATCTCCTTCATGACCGTCCACGAGATGGCGCAGGCGGTGGGCATCACGGGCCAAAACCGGTGCACCCGTTGTTTCGAGGGGCGAGGGGATAAAAATTGGGGGTGATGGGAATCGGGTGAGGAGCGTGCTGGCTCGCTGCGGCCCAGCAGTTAAGCATTGCCATTCCCGGGTCAG
>CAYRXJ010000054.1:0-1726 GCA_964428235.1 uncultured Candidatus Bathyarchaeia archaeon
CTTGTCTCAGGGATGTTTGATCTTAGGGGTGTCCGAGATCTTCGAAGTATCTCCTTCGATTAGTTCGATGTTGTGGACTACCTTGAACCTCCAGCCTTCCGACGGCTCTTTTGTCACGATCGCAGTCCACATTCCGCGTCTTTGACGACCGTTCATGTCGACAGCCCCTTCTGTTCGCCACCTTACGTCAAACGAGGCTATACTGGGCTGGATGAATGTAATGCTAGTTGTTTCGATAACTTGGGGGCTTTTCTGAGCGAAAGGCGATGCGTAGAACGTCTTGAAACCCGCTTCAATCGCTTCTCTGCCGACTGTTGTTCGCCCCTTCACATTGGTGAACTCGGCCTCAACGGCAAACCATGAGGCTGCTTTCCTGAAGTCTCCACGATTTCTTGCCTCAATAAAATCGGTCGCGATTCGCTTGATGGCCTCTCGATCCTGATCTTCTGTCACTGCTAGCGAATCGCCCACGCCTGAGATCAACCAGCCTATTTTGAGTTCACTGAGTTCACTTTGAGTGTTGCTTGGGTTCTTTGAGTTCTGCCTGGAGTTGATTTACGGTGGTGATTCGTGCGAAGCGACGTCTTAGGGCATACTCCGTTCGTTCTCGTATCGCTTCAACTCCAAGTTCTTCACCGGGTTTGTCCCAGTTGGGGATCGGAAATGTCATGGTTGCTTCCGTAACAAAATCTACAGCATACCCGAGATCTGCAGCAATCCTCGCGGTCGTCTCACAACACTGCTCCATCTGGATCCCTGTGATGCTAACACGTCTGACTCCCCTCTCTATCAGGTAAGGCTGGAGAGCAGTGCTCGTGAAACAGTTTCGCGTGTTCTTGATCATTAATGGCTCATCACTCCGGGGTTTGAGGAAATCCATTAGCTTGAACGAGGGACTGTCACGCGAGAAGGCTTCGTCGTTGTCCGTGTGTAGAAAGAAGACGATCGGTAGATGAGCCGTGCGGTATGCTTCAACTAGCGAGGCCACATTTTTTTCGAAACTCGGATTGTTGCGTCTCGCCCAACGCGGGCCGACCTTGAATGAGTCCTGCACGTCGATAACAAGTAGAGCTGATTGTTCAATTGGAACCTTATTCGGATCCAGCATACTCTGATCTATCTTGACGACATCGTATATATTCGCTGGCCCGCTCTAGGCGGGCTTGGGTCGGAGGCGTCGTTGTATGAGTCGCAAGAATGCAATTTCTAGCGATGAAGGTGATGTTCAAGTTTTCTTTGGGGACCTCCGAAAGATGAGTAAGAAAGAAGTCTCGGATGGCGAGGTCGCTTTGATCGTCACTTCACCACCGTACTTCAACGCACCCTTCGACTATCCCGATCTCTTTCCTAGCTACGCCGACTATCAAGACTTGATCAGGTCCTTTGCTTTCCAGAGCAAGAGAGTACTGGGAAAGGGGCGAATCTGCGCGATCGTAACAGACGATATGCTGGTGAAAGAGAGAGGTAATAGTCGAGGACGAAGATATCCGCTAGTAGCGGACACGACTCGTATCTTTCTGGAAGAGGGATTCGTTTATCGCGACAAGATAACCTGGGTCAAACCGGCAGGGTACACGAGGATAAGCAGGCGAAGCGGCGTCGTGCTCCAGCATCCGTATCCAATGTACTTCTATCCGGACAACCTTCAGGAGTCGATCCTGCTTTTTCAAAACGCGAAGTTATACTCTGGTGAACAAAAACGGGCAACGAAGAACATCCAAGATTT
>CAYRXJ010000054.1:1736-9099 GCA_964428235.1 uncultured Candidatus Bathyarchaeia archaeon
CAGACGTGCTCAACAAGGAGAGATGGAACTTGACCGTCTGGAACATCACCAACGTTCTTCCGATTGCTGGGAGACTAGAGGAGGGAATTGCTGCATTTCCAGAGGAGATCCCCAGACGTTTGATCCGACTCTTCACTATGGCCGGAGAGACCGTTTTCGATCCCTTCGCAGGCTCAGGAACGACCTTGAAGGTCGCTCAAGAACTTGGAAGAAAGGCCATCGGCTATGAAATCGACCTCGAACTCCGACGACAACTAGCCAAGAGATTCGGAAAACATCTCCTTGTAGAGAAGAGAGAAGGCGCTCGAAAATTCAGAAGAGCTCTACAAAACAGGATTCAGCGCCAGAGAAGCGTGACAAAGCCGGCAGTCGCTGGACCAATCCTTTAGAGCCACCGGGCTCAATCTATCAAGTACTACCCTTTCTGATCTGTACTGTTCTCTACTTGATCGCAATTAGCTACTTCTGGCGAACATTCAAAGACGTAGAACTGCCGGAAGAGACATTGGCGGCTAAGCTGGCGGAAGGGTGCTCCTGTTGCGACTCCAAGCAGAGTCCAAGAATCGGCCGCGGCGTAGTCTCGGGGCCCCATGAGGATACCCAGACCCAGTCTTCTGAAGTTACGACCCACTTTAGTCGCCCGACTATCTCTTCAGTCAAGTCTATTTCGATGGGGAGGCGCGCTACGAGACAATTCCGGCTAGGTTTACTTGCAGTTATTCTGGTTTTGAGCGCCGCTACGTCGCTTCTAACGATCAGGGTTCTTCCCAGAGCTTGGGCTGATGTTCCTTTCTCCCTTAATGCTGTGCCATCTACTACTCAAGAGGGAAACACTGTCAGCCTTGTGCTCTCGGTAACTGGTGCTATGTCCGGGACTCTTTTCTCGTTCAGATTTAGTGTCACTGATCCAGTGGCCGGGCTTGCGCAAACGATCAAGAACTACACGACCCTGCCCGGTCAGGACACGTTTCAATTGGTCGTTGCTTATCCGAGCCCGTCTCTACAGGGATCAAACACGCTTCTCGGCCAGTATCAAGCCAGGGTTGACGAGATCCTCCCAACTGCTGCCCCTGGAGTAGCTACAACCTCGTTCTTCCTCAGCGTCACGGACAGCGCATCGTATATGCGAACTCAAACCATAGCAATCCAGGCAGCAGGATACAACGCATCTGAACCTGCCAGTGTTACAATACAGACCCAGACGACATCGACGCAAGTCTTCTCCGCACCAGTGACAGCAAGCAGTACTGGACTTGTCACTTCCAGTTGGAAAATTCCGCGAAACGCGACCCTAGACAATTACATCGTAACTGTGACTGGCACTAGCACTACTAAGAAGCCTGCTGATCTGCAACAGGTCTCGGTCATAAGAGCTACAATGACGGTCACAACGATTAACTCCCTCAAGTCTTCTTATCAACGAACTGAGGTTTTGAGATTCTATTTCCAGCCGACTTATCCTGACGGCACAATCCCCTCGACAGGTGTGGCTCTTCTCACCCTTACAAGACCTGATGCGAGCACTGTTACTCTCACGGCAACCTACGATTTCATCTTTCAGACCTTTGACGCGTCATATCAAACGGGACTGAACGATCTGGCTGGCGCCTGGACTATCTCTCTGGCGTCGCACGGGTATAGTGACGCTTACGGGAACATTGGTCCAGGAGTCGTGGTCACGAACTCTCCCCAACTAACGCCTCTGCCCTTGGCAGTCAATGTTGTTGTGACCAACACGACCGTCTCTGTCGGCCAGAATCTTAGACTCACCGTCAACGTCACCTACCCAGACGGGAGTGTTCTCCAGTCTGGCAACGTGAAAGCATACTTGCTCTATAGCGGGACCCCGGCCGTAAACGATTCTATCCCGATGGTTTTCGATTCAAACCTCAAACTTTGGCTTGGAACCTATACTGTTCATTCTTCAGATACTGGCGGACTATGGTCGTTGATCGTCAAGGTATCCGATTCCGCTCCAAGTCCCCCGAACTCCGGGTCCGGGACAAGAGCGATAACTGTTCTGAACTCGACCGGGGGAACCGCAACGTTCCCACTATTCTATTTCGGAATTATCACCGCTCTGCTTGCATTCCTGCTGGCGGCAGTTTTCTTCCTTTTCCGAAGACGTAAAGTGGCGCATGCGAGATTGAAGATTGATCTGGACGCTGTTCGTTCTGAGGCTGGACGGATCGAGAGCTCGGACTTTTTCCAGTCAGTCAAAGACCAGGTTCACAAGGAAAAAGAAAACAAGTAGACCCGACATCTCCCGGTCGAGTTTACGGGAGTATCCCGCCCATCCTTGCAAGAGTGACCAAACCCGGCGCTTTCTCGAATGTTCCTGACGTTATCTCAACGGATTTTTTGAGAAGCTTCTTGTCCTTGCTGAGTTTGCGGAGTGTTCTTTTGTTCAGGAGTTTTATCAGCCAGTTATCACTCAGCGCGTAAGTCACGGTATAGTTTGCGTGTTTCCCGATCAAATCTGACCTAGGCTTCCGTTCTTTCTGGTAAGGCATCAGTGCAGCTTGAGAGAAGTCGCCGGACTCCTGGCACCTCCCAATAGTCTAAGCTAGTGAACCCGCGTCCTCCAGGGCCAGATTCACTCCTTGCCCAGCGTGAGGGTGAAACGTGTGCGCGGCGTCTCCGAGAAGGGCAACTCCGTCTCCGACCCATTTTTCGACTCGTATGAGTGAAGGCGTAATGTATCCCAAACGGGTCCACGCCTGGACGTTCTCAAACGCCTCCGTCATCTCTGGTGCGGCCTGAACAACTTCGGACTTGAACGCGGTCAAGCCCTCCTTCTTCACATCGTCAAAGCTCTTTCGACCAACGCAATGGAATAGGTATGTCCCGTCGTATCCGCAGGGCATGACGCCCAGCATCTTACCGGGATGTTGGTACTGTCGGGCTCTACCACCGGGGTCTCCCGCTCGCCCGAAAAGCCCCACGAGAAACGAATCCGGATACTTTTTCGTCTTGGTCTCCACTCCCATGCCCGCGCGCACTCTTGACTGTGGGCCATCTGCGCCGACCACCATAGGAGCCTGGACTTGTTCCGAGCCATTCTCAGTATCGTAGATTACCCCGTCTGCCTTTCCGTCATTGAGCACGATTTGCTGGAATGAAGCTCCCCATAGAACACGAGCACCCGCCTTTTCGGCGAGATAGAGAAGCATCTCTTCTACCTCCGTTGCATGCGCTGTCAGGATGTAGTTTTGGGGATGTTCGAGAAGACCGTAGTCTACTTCCAACAGTATCTCGCCCGCCCAGTTTCGAAGTTCAAGGATCTGGGATGCGGAACCCACTTCTTTTGCGCGATCTAAAGCTCCGAGCTTTTCGAGAACCGCGAGCCCGTTAGGTTGGAAGGTCAGCCCGCGTGGTATTCCATCAGGTTTCTTCTGTCGTTCGAGAAGAATTGTCGAGACTCCTTTTCGCTGGAGTTCTATCGAGAGGGCAAGGGCTGCAATGCCCGCACCAACGATAACAACGTCGGCATTGTCGGGCATCTCTTCTCTTCCGCTCGGGGAATTCTTGTTGATATCTTAAAACCATGCTCGGTCATTCGGAGCACTAGGGTTACCGAGGGATCTCTGGAGAATCCAGCGTCGTGCGATCTCTGATCTCCTGGAAGCTTCCAAATGAAGAAACTGTCACGCGTGATCATTGATCAAGATGGGGGAATAGACGACGCGCTAGCTCTGATTCTCGCCCTAAGATCTCCAGAGCTGGACGTCGCGGCAATTACTGCAGTATCTGGTAATGTGACTGTCGAGCAGGCTACGATGAACGCGCTTCGGGTTGTTGATCTTCTAAACAGGGGAGATGTGCCGGTTGCCAGAGGGTTGGGAAATCCTCTGGTACGTGATCCGGTTCGAGCCACGAGTTTTCATGGAAAGGATGGACTGGGCGATTCGAACCTTCCTCGCCCAAAAATTCGTGCCGCTGAAAAAAGTGCGCTAGACTTGATTTCCGGCGAACTTGCAGCATCGAAACATCGCGATCTAACCATCATTTGTACCGGCCCTCTAACCAACATTGCCTCTCTGCTGACAAGTTTTCCGGAATCTGTCAAGATGATTAGAGAACTTGTGATTATGGGCGGAGCTTATGGACTGACAGAGTACGGTGTTGGAAATGTAACTCCTGTGGCAGAGTTCAACATCCTGGCGGACCCGGAGGCCGCGAAAATCGTGTTCGAGTCCAGCGTCCCCTTGAAGGCAATTGGACTGGATGTGACGATGATCCCGAAGAACCAGTTGACACTATCCGATTATTATGTAATAAGAAAGACCAAGGGTCGGGTTGCAGAGTTTGCATCCAGGATTCTCAACAAGAATATCCGAAAACACAGGATATTCGCACTGCATGATCCTATGACTGTGGCGGTAACGGTCAAACCGTCGTTCTTCGAGTTTCGAGATTACAGGGTGCAGGTTGAGACTCGAGGCGAGGCTACACTGGGAATGACCGTTGTTGACCATCGTCGATCTCAGAAACTTGGAAAGGCGGGCCCGGTGGTTGCCGTGTGTGAGAGCATGAGTTCTACTGGTTTCAAACGGTTGTTTATGGGTCGTGTGATCGGTTCCTGAGTGGCTGATACATCAAAATGCGTGTTTTTGGGTCTCGTGTAATATTTTAAAAACTCAATCTTTTGCTATATCAGGATACTATGCCAAAGGAAATCGGCCACATAGAACTGGTCTCCAAAGATCTCATGGCCACCAAGAAGTTCTACTCGAAGATGTTCGGGTGGAAGTTCGAGATGTTCGGCGACGGCTACACAATGTTCAAGACAAGCAAGAAAGGCGTTGGCGGAGGCTTCATGCTTGGCAAGAAAGTCAAGCCTGGCTCCACAACATTCTACGTCAACGTAGACACCATACCAGCAACACAGCAGAAGGCGAAGAGCCTCGGCGGACGGATACTCAAAAAGCGCAAGGCGATCGGCGGAGGCATGGGCTACTGGGGCACCATCGGCGATCCTCACGGGAACGTCATCGGCCTCTGGAGTCCAAAGTAAACCGTTCAGAACGTCTGGCCGCGTTCCAGTAACGCGCTAGGACAGCGCAGAGTATCAAACTCCCTTTTTTCCATCCCTTAACGATATTCTCCGAAAACTGATTGACAGCCTCAAGTCCGACGAGAGCCTATCGCAAACCCATACTCCTGCTATTCTTTCTGTCTCCGCTGATCGGTGAGGGTCTCTCTGGATCGACTCCGCCGTTGGCGTTTCTGAACCCGGCTGTCACGTTTCTTTTGGCGTCTCTCTATGGCAGTGGTGCCTTGTTGGTTCGGGATTATGCGCGGCGTTGGGGAAAGGGCTGGAGATCAATTCTGATTCTTGGTGCGGCCTATGGGATTGTCGAGGAGGGGATAATGGTCCGCAGTTTCTTCAGTCCGACGTGGAAGGACCTAGGTGTTCTCGCTACGTATGGTCGTTGGCTCGGGACGAACTGGGTTTGGGCAGAATGGCTCATGATCTACCATGCCGTCTTCAGCATCGCGATTCCAATCTTTCTCGCCGAACTGACATTTCCCGAGTCGAAGACGCGGATCTGGCTGTCGTCGAGATTGCGGATTCTGTTTCACGGGTTGCTAGTTCTCTCGATCATTTTGGGATTTTTCGCGTTTCCGTATGATCCTGGGGTTATCGCGATCATCGGTTGTGTTGTGGCCGTGGTTGCCTTGGGATGGATTGCGAAACACGTCCCGAACATCATTCCAGCTCACAGGGATCTGAAACTTCACTGGAGGGTTCTCGTCCCTCTTGGATTCTCCATGCCAGGGGTGTTCTTCTTCTTTTTCACAAGCGCGATTGTTCCCTGGGCGATCGTGACGATGGTCGTTGGGGGGCTGATGATTATTGGTTATGAAAGATTGTTGTCCCGATGGGCCAGACGTGGATTTACAGATTTCCAGAAGCTAGGCTTGATGTCCGGTGCCCTGTTGTTTTTCGCGGGTTTTTTGGATATTGTATTGGAATTTGTCGGTCGGCTGGGCACTAGTATTGTCGGAGTTAGCTTCATTGTTTATCTGGTCTGGATTCGAAAGAGGAGAGCGCTAGCGCTTCGGGGCGACGGTTCGTCGTTTCATCCTATGATTATCCCCTCGCAGGTATAGTCTTGCGTCCCGCGAAGACCGGTCCGAACCATACTCTTTTTCTGGTCGCTTTCAACGGTCCCGAATGTGCATCTCAGGGAGTCTGGTACCGCTTCGCGCGGGGACGTGTTCAAAACCGGGGAATTCCCTTAAAAACGACGGAAAACCTGAAACTCGGCGCGAATCTAATGTGTTATATAGAGTTCGACTGATTCGGTTTCTCGGTCAATTTGGGCGATAAACCGACCGCGGCGTTCGTTCTGTCGTTGATAGGCGGTATATTCCTGCTTCTTGGCGGTATCCTCCTAACCGTTGGATTCTCTTTCCTTCTCGGATCGGTAGGCGCAGTAATCGGAATCATTGGAATAATCATGGCGCTAATTGTCATTCTCGGGTCTGTGATGCTGTACCAGAAGCCGCAGAGCCACACCATGTGGGGAGTGATCATTCTGATAATCTCGATAATTGCCCTTCCTGCAGCCTGGGGCTTTGGAATAGGTTCACTACTTGCCTTCATTGGAGCGATTCTTGCCCTTGTTTACAAGCCATCGATGACTCCTGTTGCAATGCCTCCGCCCATGATGAGCCCTTCAATGCCGATGGGATCAGCACCAATGGGATCGGTGGGAATGAATTGCAAGTATTGCGGCGCTAGCATTCCCGCGGGAGCGACCAAGTGTCCGAGCTGTGGAGCCAACATTTGACAGCCATGCAACCGAAACCACCGCGACCAACTGGAGTGACCGTGCTAGCAATTCTGGACATTCTCGGAGGGATTTTTGGTCTTCTTGCGGGAGCGGGCCTGATAGGTCTCGCCGCGCTGTCTACGTCGAGCCTAGCGGCTCAATATCCGGTCTTAGCGAACTTCAGCGGTGCTGCCACTCTCCTCTACGCGATCGGCGCTTTAGCATTGATATTCGGAATATTCGCCTTAGTTATCTCGATTGGATTTCTAGGTGGGAAAGGTTGGGCCTGGACCCTTGGAATCGTCGTCGGAATACTCAACATAGTGGTCTCGATAATCGAAACTGCGATAGGACTCTCGTCCAACGTTGTCGGAATAATCTTTCAGATAATAATAATCTACTATATAACAAGGCCCCACGTCAAAGCTTTCTTCGGAAAAGGCCCTGGTATGGGTTCTGTGCCCCCACCGATGATGAGTTCTTCGATGCCGATGGGCTCGGCTCCCATGGGGTCTATGGGGATGAAATGCAAGAATTGTGGAGCAAGTATCCCCGCAGGTTCGACTCGCTGCCCGAGCTGT
>CAYRXJ010000055.1:0-8712 GCA_964428235.1 uncultured Candidatus Bathyarchaeia archaeon
AAAGGAGAATTCGTGGATACGATATTGCTTCGGGAGAGCCACCGGACTTCTATCGCTCCGTTCAGTGTGTATCATGTCCAGCGGTTCGACTTAAAACACTCAATATGGAGGCAAGTCTCGGATGGAAGATTCCGGGCTGAGCTAAAGTACCCCTTTTGGAAGACTCTGTTTCATTCTATCTTTCGGGTCCGACCATTTGTCGTTCTCTCTTACATTTTCTATCGTATCCCAAGAGAATAGCCCTCATGGATCAGACGCTCCTAGAGTTTTGTCCCACAGTTCTTGCAGAAGATTGCCTCAGCCGGATTATCTGTCCTGCAAGCCCTGCAATGGTTCTCGTTTGTCGTTGCTCTGGGAATCGTGAAGGTCTTGCTGGCACCTGCGTAGAAATTGAACTTGTCACCCTTTTCGCAACGAAATCTTGATACCCGATACTGTTGGAAAGTCCACTCCCGTTCAGGCGGACTGGATACCTCGAGTCCGCATTTTGGACAGTTTATGCTCATGGATTCCCCCAATCGGTTTTTTTCTGCCTGCCAATTATTTAAGATGAGAGACCCCAACTCTAGGATCCCTGTCTTTTCGTAGAATGACTTCATGGCGCCGGGGGTGGGATTTGAACCCACGAGGGCCTAAGGCCCATCGGATCTTCGCGACCAATGACTTGGCTTAGCAATCCGACGCCCTACCAGGCTGGGCGACCCCGGCCCGAGCGTTGAGAGAAATTGTGCGTCTAATTAACTGTTCAAAGAGAGAAAGATCTGTTCTGATACCGTCTAGTAGAGTTCACGTCTTCTTGCTGTTAGGTTGATTCCCATCTCGGCAATGTCCTCGGAGTATTCTGCGACCCGCTTCAGACTCTCAAGGACTAGTCGAACTGCGATGGTAGAGGATGGACCTAGATGGTATTCGTGGAACCGGTTGGCTATCCGCTCCGCGTCGGTTACGAGCCGTTTTGCTGAGATTATCGAAGCGTTTGCAATAGTGGGGTCTTCTTTTACAAGGGCTTTCAGGGCGTCTTCGAGAACCGTGTTCGTTAGCGTGCTAACCTTGGATATATCGTCCAAGAGCTTTGAGGGAAGTGGATGCTCGATTGTCTTCGACATAGAAGCAATTGTGGTCCCGTGGTCGGCGATTCTCTCCAAACTCTTTGACACGATCCGGTAAACGAGACAATCTCTCGGGTCCATGAGCCCAATGGCTTGGATCATGCTGCGACTAAGGACTGCCATGGTCAGTTGTCGAATGATGAAAAGGTAGAACCGGTCGACCTCTTCGTCTCGTTTGATGATTTCGTCAGACAAGGCAGTCTCTCGACTGCGCAATGACTCGACCGCGTCTCTTAGCATTAGTTTCGCTATGAGGCTCATCCTTGCAATCACTTTAGGCGCGGGTAAGTCATCGTAGCTAGAGATACATTGGATAACAAGCTCATCTCTGGATTCTTCCAATATCTCGGCGCCGACGAACATACGCCTGGCGGCCTCTCGAAGGTATGTGCGGAGATTTGGTGTGGAAGACGGGGGGAACCTTATTCTGATCACATCGTACCCTGCGAGATAATGTGCGACGACGACTCGAAGCGCCTGCTCGTTGTCCTGATCCTTGTTGATTGTTATAGTGGCCTCGACCGTCTTATCGAGTCCCAGAGGAACTTTCTGATGGGGGACGATTGAGAGGGACGAGTCTGCTCTTGTGACAACGGCGATTACATCTCCCACTTTCAGGCTCTGTTGTTTGATCCAATCCTTCGGAAGTGACAACGTATAACTTGCCCCACCCGTCATCTGAAGCTTCCTAAGCTCAACTTCTTCCAAATTATCGCAACCTACTGTTAGTTACGTATATTCTCAGTCCCGCTATATATTATGTCGGGCATTTATATATTGAGTAGCGAAGCTCTGCAGAGCTTCAGATCTGAATGAGCCCAATAGAGAGAATATGCTGCAACTGGAACTCAGACAACGAGAAAGCTCGAGTTTTGAGTTGGGACAACATAAGAATTTTTGGTCCTGCTCCTGAAGAGGAGTGCACCGAGCTAGGGATGCAGAGGTAGCTTCGTATGGAGCGCGTGCAGGAACAAATGTGCCCAAATTGCAGGAGCACTGAGGCTTATGTCTATTTTTCCGATCACAGCGATGACAAGCTCGGAATTTGGTGCGAAAACTGCGATTTCAAAGCCTATTACACTGGGGAAACTTCCATCTCCATTTAACTATGACAGGAGCGGAAGAAGTTGCCAACTAGAGAGGGGTCTCCTATGGCCAAATTCATGGCTTCAGTGACTGAAGAAACCTTTCAGGTCTTGATGGGAGAAGCAAGGTCCAGGGGCATTACCATTCAAGAGCTTCTTCGAGCTGTTATTATCCCCGATTGGGTCCGTGGAGCTCGATTAGCAAGTGTCATTCCCGCTTCACCGATAAGCGAACCTAACGGTTTCATCAAGCGGCACGCGAACCGTGCATTGTATTAGAGCAATCTCCCTCCTACGGAGCTACATTCACGCCAAGGAGAATCCTTACGGGCTCCTTATTCAGAGGTTCCCCAGTCCCGACCCTGACACCTAAATTTGCCAAGCTTCAGAGTGCTCCTCATACTTGTGTCTGCTCTGGCACTCTTGGCGGCTAGCGTTATTTGCGGCGCGGTGGCGACAATCTCATTCCAATTTTCTTCGCTTGCCCCAAGCCTCATGCTGAACCGAGCCGGAGCGACTGTAACATTTCCGTTACTTTCCAACATAGGACTCTCATACACAAGAATCCATCCCAACGTCTACATAAACTACCAGCCTATTGGTAGCATCGCCGGAATCAATGCTCACATCGCACACACAGTTGACTTCGGCGCGACATATCCGCCATTGAATTACAACCAATCGCTCCGAGCTCCCAACACTCTCCATATTCCAGAATCCATTTCAGCGGTAGTCCTAGCCTACAACATCCCGGACCCCACAACTAAGGCACCGATTCCGACGGGTCTCAAACTAACCGGAAATGTAACCGCAGAGATATTCTTGGGAAATATTACTAGATGGAATGATGCCCACATAAGCATTCTTAATCCCGGGCTCAATCTACCAGATGCCCCCATCCAGACAATTCATGATACACTTGCGGAGGGGGGCACATTCGTTTTCACATCCTACTTGTCATCTGTCAGCGCGGACTTTGCGACCCACGTGGGAAATGGGACGCTTGTTCCATGGTCTGTAGGGCTTCAGGTACCAGGAAATGCGGGAATAACCGCCCTTGTTAATTCAACCCCGGATTCAATTGGATACATTGAGCTTGCTTACGCACTTCTAAGCCACGTCCCATATGCCTCGCTTCAGAATTCAGCCGGAAACTTCATTCAGCCGTCCCTCGAATCAGCCCGGTCAGCAAATGACGAGCTGAGAACAGCTCTGCCTGCCGGCAACGGGAGCTGGTCGAACATTACCCTTCTCAATGAGCCAGGCCCCACTGCCTATCCGATAGTGACTTTTACCTACATCATCGTCTATCGGGACCTTTCAGTCATAAAATCAATGGACCTGAATAAGGCGAAGGTCCTCGCAGATTATCTTTGGTACGTAGTTCACGACGGACAATCTCTTGCACCCGCACTCGCATACGTTCCACTACCCGCGAACATCGTCGCAATTGACGAGGCTTCGATAAGGTCAATGAATTTTCAGGGAACGACTCTCTTCACTGGTTGAATCATCATGTTGTCACGATCTTCTGAGTCGATGCCCCTCGGATTATCAAGGGTCAACGACCTCAATCTCGGGGTAGAGACCGTTTTCCTTGGAATGCTAGAGAATGAAGCGAATATTTTCCACTACGTAGATCCACGTTGTGCCTCTTACGTTAATACTGTGACGTATGTACATCTCCATAATCAAGCGGGAGAATCAGTCGAGAGTGATTTTATCGGATGGTCTTGACTTGCAGCGCGAAAACAAATGAAAAGCAAGAACATCAAAATCACCAGCGCGATAGCACTAGCAATCCTCTTTGCCGGAATCGCGGCTCAAGCCGGGCTTTGAGGTGTTGCTTCACTCCATCCTCGAACCACAATCCAGGTCCCTCCCTCACCCCTCAATCTTCAGGTAAAACTCACCGCTGACGGCGCCACATTCCCTGCCCCCCTCATTGCCCAATACATCTCACACTATCAGGCAGCAAACCCGAATGTGACAATTACCTACACACCCACAGGTAGCGGGAAGGGGCAACGTGACATGATCAACAAGACCGTTGACTTCGCAGCTTCCGATGCACCGTTATCTGTTCAACAAAGAATCCTAACACCTAACGTACTCCACATTCCCGAGACAATCGGGTCAGTTGTCCCCGCATACAACCTGCCTGGTATCGCTAGCGGACTTGACCTTAACGGTTCGACACTAGCAAACATCTACCTCGGCAGCATCGTTAACTGGAACGATCCCGCGATCGCCCAACAAAACCCAGGTGTCACACTGCCCGCCCAACCAATCAAAGTAGCACACAGGTCCGACTCGTCAGGCACGACCTTCATCTGGACCAGCTTCCTCTGCCTCGACAGCACAACATGGTGCACGAGTGTTGGCAGCGGCACTACAGTAAACTGGCCAGTTGGAGTTGGAGCAAGCGGAAACGGGGGAGTCGCTAACTATGTATCAACGACGACCTTCGCTTTGGGATATGTTGAACTGAACTATGCCCTGAGCAATGCAATGACCTTCGCCGCAGTGAAGAACCCTGCAGGCAACTACATCCTTGCGTCACTCCAAACAACGGCAAATGCTGTCAATGACGGTTCATCAAACCTCCCGCCAGGCAACGGCGATTGGTCCGCCGTTAGTCTACTAAACGAGCCAGGGGCACAGGACTACCCCATAGCCAGCTTCACCTACTTCCTAGTCTACCGAGAGCTAAACGTAATACCTTCAATGGACCTTAATGACCAAGTTCAAGCCAAGTACACTATCGACTTCCTCAAATACGCACTGACAACCGGACAAGGCTTTGCCTCAGCGCTCTCTTACGTGCCACTTCCAAACGCGGTCGATGCGAACGCCCTAGCCAGCGTTGCCTCGATAACCTACACCGATCTATCGACACCCGCAAGCCAGTCTGTCAACCTAAGCGTCGGCCCCGCAGGATGGAGCCAGACAAGTTTGACAGTAACAACTGGAGACACTCTGACCCTCAACCTGCTTAGCACCGATGCTACTCCACACCAATGGTACATTGACTTCGACAACAACGGCATCCTCGATGCCAACGAAAGCGCGACCACCCTCTCACCGGTGTTCAGTTCCAGCGTAACGCCTATGGTATTCACCTTCACTCCGCTAATCTGGAACCAGGAAGGTATACCCGCAGCTGGAACTTACACTTTCAGAGACGCTAACAACCCAGCCCTGACCGGAACAATTGTCGTACGACCCCAGCAGACCCCAGCCGTATTCAAGCCAAACAGTGCTCTCAACTCGGCACTTGCGCCGGTGCTCGACTCTTCAAGAGTCAGCACTATTGGAAGCGCAATTGTCGACCTTCGTGCTCTGACAGTTTCCGGCAACATAACGGTCGCGGCAGTCGACAAGACTTCAGGCTCTCTAACGTTCGTCAAATTCTATCTCTTGCCAAACTTGCACCTAGCCACAGGAGGAGCAAGCCCACTACCACATACGAGAGCAGAGCTAAACATTGCCGTGCTCCCCTATGCCCAAGCCTCTGACATTTTCATTCTACTCTCAGGAACTACTGCTACAACAACCGTCACAATACTCAGAAACCCCGACATCGCCGGGAATGGATCTGTCGACATAATCGACGTGGGTTTCGTTTATCTGCGATATGGAAGCTCCATAGGAGTCGGCAACTACGACCCCAGAGCGGACATTGACGGAAGCGGAGCAATCGACATCATCGACGCTGGAATCATGGCCCTACGATACGGAACCATCGCGCTTCGTTAAGCCAGAAGGTAGTATCCCGACGCGAAAAACCCCCCTTTTTTTATCGGTCTTTATCATAACTGCCGCATTCATCGCCCAAATGCCCCATGCCGCTGCGTTACAGCAATCAGACCTACTGTATGCGAGTCCATTCCAGGTGGGGACCCTTCCCGTCGGAACAGAATTCAACATTACCATAAGAGTTGCCAATTTCGAACAATTCAACGGATGGTCCATTCACGTTGGGACAAATTCATCGATAATAAACCCGGTCAATTTTACGATAGTCCCAAACATTTTCTCAGAGAATTCCAGCGGCACTCCGATAGAATTGAATCACTGTGTTAACAATTCAGGAGCCAGCTCCAACTGTTCCACCGATACTCTCGGGGGCAATGGAGTCATCTGGTCTTCCGTCAGTGATCTCGGTGGGACCGCAATTGGCGACGGGCTACTGTTTACTATAACCTATCATGTAACCGGAAACGGTTACAGTGACATCAATATTTTTGGAGACAAGATTTCAAACGGCTCTACGGGAGCCGTCTCGCACACTACGACATTCTCAGCATATGGGACCAAGCCAATCCGACCCGACTTCACCATAGCCGCAAACCCGGCAGACATTGCTATTACTCTGTCGCAATCCAAGAATGTCACCGAAAACGCCACAATAATCCTCACTAGTTTTGACAACTTCACGGGCATGGCAAGCTTCTCTGTGAGCACAGCCCTCCCTGTCTCCTTCAACCCAGATCACGTCACTCTTCCGAAAAACGGAACCACCACTTCAACAATCATGATCACGGCCACTAACTCCACAGCTAGTACACAATACTTTGTCAACGCCACGGCAACAATCGGCTCAAGATCCCATTCCATAATCCTAACCGTGACTGTTAACCCAGTCCCCGACTTCGTAATGTCGGTCCTGCCCAGCCTCCTCAAAGTTCACGCTACAAATTCTGGTAGCTCGATCGTGACATTAGATACACAGTCAGGCTACTCAGGGCCAGTCCACCTTCGACTGGACGTCCCAAAAGTCCCTGGCCTCACAGCTTCCCTAGGAGCGACAGATTTCCAGATATCGCCAGGCCAACCCGCAACAACCGTATTCGCCGTTCGCACTCCAGCGTCGGAGTTCCCTTTCAAATATCAGATTAACATAACAGCCAGCAGTAGTCACTCCACCCACAACCCGTTCATAATCACCGTCAAACCCCCTTCCTCTGACTTCAACTTTCAGATAGGAGCACCAAGCTATGTTATTCAAGCTGGAAAATCCTTGACCATAACTCTCAACTCGACCAGCGTCGATTACTTCAGGGGTCACCTGTTTTTCCTAGCATCTTCCCTTTCAGGAATAAAGTCAACATTTACGCGACCCTCAGTTGCACTCGATTACGGCACATTCGCAATCTCACGCATCGACTACGGGAACTCGTCATCCTCTCAAATGACAATTTCCACCGATGCCAACCTATCCCCTGGAATCCATAACATCAACGTAACAGCGCTCGGGACGACCTTCCTAGGAGTTCCAGTAAATCACAGCATCATCGTTACCGTAACGATAGTCGTAGGACAAGCTGTACTTAGTATCCTCTCGCTTCCACCAATTACCTACTTCGGCACTTTAGGAGTGCTCTGGGTTGCGGTAATCGGAGCCGCGATTAGAGAAATGAGAAGGCCCAAACCCAAACGATTTCTCACCTAGTGGGGCTACTGAGTTGAGGACAGGGCGAAAATCGCCTCGTTGAACTACCTATATCCATAGGCTCTCGGGATATTCCATACGTTTACTTATTTTATAGCGATTCCTCCGCAACCCAAACGAAGCGAACAGAATGAGTAGCACTGAAACGATCCAGCGAAAGCCTGGAATAAGCCGCACGATCTTCGTCATCGGTCTCATAATCGCCGCCGGAGTTAGTGGTGTAACCGGATACTTAGTAAACGGATACCTTCATCCCACACCCGTCGGCCCGCCCAACGAAACACTGAACGGGGCAGGCGCGACTTTTCCATTTCCATTCCTGTCCGCCGTCGCCACCAATTATAGCAGAATTCACCCCAACATTCAGATCAATTATCAAGCCATCGGAAGCGGAGGCGGGAAGAAAGCGTTGAAGGCGTTAACCGTGGACTTCGCCGCTTCAGATGCCCCCCTGAGCGCGGTTGAAACTAGTGGTTTGCCGGCCGCGGCTGTTACGATCCCTGAAACCATCGGAGCGGTGGTTGTTGCCTACAACGTTCTCGAGAAGGATGGCGTTACTCAGCTTCCGATTGGACTGAACCTGGACTCTACAGTCATAGCGAAGATTTTCCTAGGACAAATAACCTTCTGGGATGACGCCGCGATAACCGCCCTTAACCCTGCGGTTGCTTCCGTTTTGCCGCATCAAATGATAATTGTCGTTCACCGGTCCGATGGCTCAGGCACGACGTTTGTCTTTACAGGCTATCTTAACAGTGCTCCAAACGGCCTCTGGACCCCCGGGCAAGGGACGAGCGTCAGTTGGCCGGTGGGTCTGGGTGCTTCAGGAAATCAGGGCGTTGCCGGTGTCGTACTTGGCACTAGGTATACTATCGGATACGTAGAGCTCGCCTATGCACTCACGAACCCAATGCAGTACGGTTACGTTCGAAACGCGGACAACACAACTTTCGTCAAACCCGCTTTGACAAACGTCACTTATGCGGTTCAAAATGCTACGTCTCCAACCACACTACCAAAGGGAAATCAGAGCTGGGCGTCAGTCACTCTCCTTAACGCTAAG
>CAYRXJ010000056.1:0-8585 GCA_964428235.1 uncultured Candidatus Bathyarchaeia archaeon
AATCGTTCGACTCGCCCGGGCGGTTCCCGCTCAGCTCGAGGTGAACCTGTTTCACAAATCCTCCGAACGCGAGCAAAAGATCGGATCACGGCTGAAACGAGCCGGTGCCCCGGCAGTCTTTGGTCTCGATCCCAAATCCGCTTCGACAATAAAGGGAGTCACTAGCGACAGGCGGGTAGTCGACAAGCGTGGAATTGGGGATGCTGACGTCGTTCTTGTTCCTCTAGAGGATGGCGATCGGACAGAAGCTCTTCGGAAGGCGGGTAAGAAAGTGATAGCGATCGATCTCAACCCTATGTCTCGAACCTCGCGTTCAGCGACAGTAACTATCGTTGACAATATCACTCGGGCGATCCCTCGGCTAAATCTTGCTGTCGCGAGAATGAAACGCGTCTCTAAAGCTCAGCAGGGGAGAATAATTTCGGGCTTTGATAACGAGAGAAACCTTTCACGAGTGACAGACGACATGATTCACTATTTGCGAGGATGGTCGAAGACTTGAGCTCAAAACCGGCTGTAGAAAAAAGGAAGGTCAGGGTAGCGGACTTTTTCAAGATGAAAGCCGATGGTCAACGCATTGTCATGGTAACGTCATACGACTACCCGACCGCAAACATTGCAGATGAAGTTGGAGTTGACTCGATCTTGGTCGGAGACTCCTACGGAATGGTCGTGTTGGGTTATGACACTACGATTCCTGTAACCGTTGACCAGCTCATTCCTGTGTGCCAAGCGGTCAAACGAGGATCAACTCACTCTTTGCTCATCGGCGACATGCCCTTCCTTAGCTTCCAAGTCTCAGAAGAAGACGCGATAAGAAACGCAGGTCGTTTCATACAGGAAGGAGGAATGGAGGCGGTAAAAATCGAAGGAGGACGCGAAATGGCCCACATCGCACGAGCTGTTTCGACCGCCGGGATTCCGGTTCTTGGACACATTGGCCTGACACCTCAAACAGCGACTCTGCATGGAGGTTATAGAATCCAAGGGAAAAGCGCTTCTTCGGTGGAAGCATTAGTCAAAGACGCGAAGGCACTAGAAGAAGCCGGAGTCTTTGGTATTGTACTTGAAATGGTCACTGAGGAAGCTGCGAGAACCATAACAGAGGCCGTCTCAGTACCGACAATTGGAATCGGTTCAGGCAGATACTGCGATGGACAAGTCTTGGTATTGCATGATATTCTCGGTCTCTATCCAAGATTCATACCGAAATTTGCGAAGAAATATGCGGATCTCGCATCCATCGTCAAGGGCGCTGTCTCAGAATATGCAAATGACGTTCGTAAGAACGCGTTCCCTGAGGAAAAGCACGTTTTCAAAATGGAAGAAACTGAGAAGATCAAACTAAACTTGCATCAGAAGTCCTAGGCTCTTGCGTTTCGGAATAATAGGCGCCGGGGCAATCGGCTGCCTGTTCGGTGCAAGACTAGCTCTTGCGGGCCATGATGTAACACTTGTGCATCGAAGTAACTCAGTAGTTCGAACCATTCGAAGTAATGGGATTCGTCTCCAGGAGATGGACGGGACTCAAACCAGAGTCCAGTTGCCGGTGAAAAAGGGCCCTATCCAATTTGGAAAGACGGACGTTGTTGTTGTTTCAGTGAAGGCATTTGACACGAGTATGGTTGCTGAGAGCTACCAGAATACTATCTCACCTCAAGCGACTCTTGTGAGTCTTCAAAACGGTTTGGGAAACATCGAATCTCTTGGAACTCTTCCTCCGAAGAACTTGTTAGCAGCATCGACCAGCGAGGGAGCACTCTCCTTGGGAAGTGGCAGTGTGGTGCACACGGGCGTGGGACTAACCCAATTAGGTGATCCGGAATGGAGAACCGAGACCGTGGAAGTTGCCCATGCTATCAAAGACGCACTAGTGGAAGCCAAGTTCCACACTGGAGTAAGTTCGAATATGGTTGGGGTGCTTTGGACAAAGACAATAGTGAATGGAGCAATAAATCCAATCTCAAGCCTTACCCGACTGCTCAATGGAGCACTCCAAGAGAACAAGGCATTACTCGAAATTGCCAGAGCTACCATCAATGAAGGGACGTCGGTCAGCCGAGCAGCCAAAATCAAACTTGCCGGGGAACCCCGGAAACTCCTTGGAGATATCCTGAAATCAACTGCCAAGAATAAGTCGTCAATGCTTCAAGACATCGAGAAAGGAAAAAGGACTGAGATCAACCAAATCAACGGTTCGATTATCCGGTACGGAAGAAGACTTGGGATCCAGACCCCTGTGAACCAAGTTCTGACCGACTTGGTCCTCGGACTAGAGCGGTCGTTAATTCTTGCAGGCCGTTCGAGTCCTGCCAGATCTTAGGGCGGTGTCGCAAACCCGTATCGCTTCAATGGCGTCTTTTCCTGATGGAACAGGATCCAGGTCATCGCTGACAGCTTTCATGAAGTATTCGAGTTCCAACCGCAGAGGTTCGTCCCATCCGATGTAGGGCTTCGTTTGATTCTTCGAGTTCTCAATGGTTATTTCTTGAGTTATGTAGTCGAGATGGATCGTGGCTTCGTTTCCGGTGATAATGAGCGTCCGGACTTTGCGCGGCGTCAACCAGTTCGCGTCCAAGAACCCCGTAGTTCCGTGGCTGAACTTGAGCATGATTTCCGCGTAGTCTTCGAATGAGTGTTTCAGTGATCCTGTCTGGGAATAAACTACCGCAACCTTGTCCTGAAGCAAGAAGGGCATTATGTCAATATCATGTATTGCAGTATCCTTGATCACGCCAACGTCTCCTATTCTGACAGGCCAGCGAGCAACACGTCGTCCTGTTGCAATAATCACGTCGCCGGCAACCTTTTGCTCGAGGAGTTTCTTCACGAATCGAACTCCCGGGTTGAACCGTTCTATGAAGCCTACCATGAGCTTCAGTCCTGCACCTGAAGCCTTTGCGGTCAATTTCTCAGCTTGAGTCTGATTACCGGTCATCGGTTTCTCGACGAGTAGGTTCTTGCCTGATTCTAGCACTTGCATCCCTACTCGGAAGTGAGTGTGAGTTGGCGTTGCAATCGTGACAGCTTCAACTGCCGGATTCTTCAGAAGCTCTCGAGGATTAGTAAACCATGGTACCGAGTACTTTGTACCGACTCGTTTCGCGCGGTTTGGATCAGAATCGCATATTCCAATGAGATTGCATTTGGGGCTCTGTCGTAAGACGCGGACCTGGTTCTCTCCCCAAAATCCGGTTCCTATTACTGCCGAGCCAACTCGTCTCAAGTAGCTGTGTTGCCTCTTCCAATCGAAGCGTAGAAGAGGCCGGCTCTTTCAACATTTGAAGCTTCCAGAACTCGCGACAAATCGCAAATCACTGCTGGGCGACTCATTTCCGAAGCCAATTTTTGAGGGGATACTTCTCCAAAATCGACAGGGTCGAGCGCGATCAGTGCACAACTTGATCGTGATGCGGCTCTCAGAGGAGAATCCTCGACGCGAAGATGACCAGTTAAGACGCCGTCTTCAAACCATCGACGATCTCTTCCAGGATACACTGACAAAACGGCACCCCTCTTTTCTAGCGTCCGAATAATACGCGGAAGACTTGGTTTTGTTTCTCTGGGTGAGCCCAGGCCATTGAACCCTAAGACTGAGATTCTGGAATTTCGAAAGCGTTTTCCACAGAGTGATAAGGCGTTCTTCATCAAATCGAGCACCCTTTCTTCCCCGGTTTCGTTGATTCTACGGGCCGCCCGCACGATGCTCATTCTGCCCCCATGTCCAGCGCCGCCGATAGCAATGTTGCTCGCGATTGCGTCCCTTCCGTCAAAAGTGTGCGGCATGGCTATTTGCTCTGGACTAATCCGTCTGCTAAGTTCCAAAACCTCAGCGTAATCGACATTATCTGACTCGCAAAGGGTTGCCAGCTCAAATTCTAGGGCTCTCATTACGTCGCGTACGACCGGACCGAAGAGTCCCGCCGATTCGACTGCGTTGACTTTCTGACTCGAAGTTATCGTTGGGAATATAGCTAGGAGGGTTTCCTGGGCGTTGGAGAGGTCTTTTTCACTGAGCGCTGCTATGAGTTTCGGTTTCTCTTTGAAGGTTTGTAGACTCTCGCCACCCCAATACAGGGGCGCGTAACAAAGTTGGATGTCCTTGTCGACGAGGTAGCCGCTGTGCTTTTGGATAGTCTCACGGAGAACTGTTCCTGTGAAATTTGGAGGACATAATCCTGTGAAGATGATGGTTCCTCCCGGAGCTAGGAGCTTGGATACACCACGAGCCACTCTCTCGAGATCGCTCAAATCTTTCTGGGAGACAGCATGACCGGTTAGGATGAAAGTTGAAAGTGGGGTTGAGAGTTCATCTATGGTCGATAAGAGTCTCGTTTTTCCTGCTCTTTGATGAGTTCCTAATAGCCATAGGGCCTCATTCAGCCCACTAGTCCGAGGATTAGTGGGATTCGGATCGCCAAAGTGGCCCACGAGCGAGTTGCTCTGACCCGCTTCGGAGAACAGAACAGAAAGAAGAAGCGCCTCAGGTTGATCACCGACAATTGCAATCGTTGGACCTGAGACTTTGCTATTCGTTTGAAACCGCCTACAAATCTAACGGGAAGCGGTGAAGTGTCCGATGATCGGGTTAACGAGTAATTACGGATCTGTTGTAATCTTGCACGACATGAAAGAAAAAATTGCTGCTCTCACGAGGTGGCGGCAATAGCCGGTCAACGCGAATGACCGGAACTCTCCTCATAATCGAGAACGTCTCCCCGATATTCTTTGCATCTTTTATCTACTTGTCGTTCTGTCGGTCATTACACCCTGAAAACGGATCATGAGAGTCTGGATAGAGGTTCTTACTCCCAAGCAGGCCCTATTCTTCGAGCCGCTTTACCGCGCACTAGTAAAGAATGGACACCAAGCGCTGATAACAACTAGGGTCTATCGTGAAGCAGAACAGACTCTTGCACTGAAAAAAGTGCCCTTCTCGACAGTCGGGAGCCATGGCGGTGGAACCGCCTTCGGTAAGCTCGTTGCTAGCGCGGACAGGATCTCGAAGCTTGCGAGCATTATCCTGAAGTGGAAGCCGAATGTTGCCGTTTCATTCTCCTCAGTCGAGGCTTCGCGGGTGGCGTTTGGCCTTGGAATACCCCACGTTGCTGCGAATGACTCCCCTCATTCTTGGTGGGTGGCTAGGCTTTCTGTTCCTTTGACGAGTTTTCTCTGTTGCCCCTGGATAATTGGTCGGTCCATCTGGGAAGAATTTGGTGGACCGATGCACAAGATTGTCCTGTACAAGGCGTTAGATCCTGCTGCTTGGCTGAAACGTCATCGCGCCAATTCCAACGTTGCGAGACAGCTAGGACTCGATCACGACAGGCCAATAGTGGTATTCAGGACGGAAGAGGCCTTTGCCTCTTATCTCATGGGCAAGTCGAGCGATAAGGAACCAGTAGTGGGTCCCGTTATCAATGCATTGTTGAAAAAGAAACTAGATTGCCAGATTGTCGTCTCGACTAGGTATGGTATGCAGGCCCCTGTAATTCGGAAACGATTTGGGAAGAGGGTCAAAGTATTGGACAGGATAGTTGACGGGACGAGCCTACTCTCGAAATCGGCGGTTTTTGTCGGATCCGGGGGAACAATGACGGTCGAAGCGACCCTCTTGGGAATACCCTCGATCTCTTGTTTCCCGGGGCCCAAGCCACAATATATCAAATTCCTAGAAAGAAAAAGGCTAGTTGAGACTTTGAGGTCTCCGAAGGAGATCGCTTCAAGGATTGAAATGGTACTTACTAGCCCCGAGGACTTTCGAGACCAGTCGAAACGAGGGAGAGAGCTCTTGGCTTGGATGGAGGATCCGATTGCTAAGATTCTTAGGACTGTAGAGGTCGCAGGAAGACCGTAAGCGATTGAATAGTAACGCACGCGCGCTGATGGACAAGATAAAAACAAAGACGGCTAGAGTCTGCATTGTCGGACTCGGCTATGTGGGAGTTCCACTGGCTGTTGCGTCCGCCCAGGCAGGTTTCAACGTGGTCGGGGTTGATGTTGAAAACGAAAAAGTTTCAATGATCAACAAAGGGACGTGTTACGTCGAAGATGCTTACAGTGAGAAGTATCTACCTGACCTCGTGAGAAACGGTCTCATCAGAGCCACCGGGATCTTGTCCGATGGCGCAACCGGGGCTGATGTCGTGATTGTTTGTGTCCCTACACCTCTGGATCGAAATGACGAGCCCGATCTCTCATTTCTCCGTTCGGTTGCGAAAGGCTTGTCCAAGAACCTGGTTGGGTTCAAACTTGTAATCGTGGAAAGTACGAGCTACCCTGGGACGACAAAAGAAGTCTTTCAGCCATTATTGGAACGAGATGGGAAGAAGCCTGAACGAGACTTTGCCCTTGTTTATTCTCCGGAAAGGATCGATTATGGAAACGCAAAATTCGGTGTGAAGAACATTCCCAAAGTGGTTGGAGGAATCGATGATGACTCAACTGAGTTAGGATCTGAATTCTACCGAACCATTCTTGACGCGAAGGTTGTCAAGGTTGGAAGCCCTTCAACTGCGGAAGCGACGAAGATGCTTGAAAACATCTTCCGCTACGTGAATATCGCTCTCGTTAACGAACTAGCGGTCCTACACGAAACTTTGGGTGTAGATTTCATCGAAGCCATTGAGGCCGCCGCGACCAAACCTTTCGGGTTTATGCCACACTATCCCGGACCCGGCGTGGGAGGTCACTGTATCCCCAAGGACCCGTTCTATATGGTGTTCAAGGCAAAGCAAGTGGGACTCCCGTTGCGGCTGGTGTCCTCGTCGAAAGCTGTCAACAAGATGATGCCAGTTCACACCATTCAACGCCTCAACGATGCTTTCAAAGCAGGAAAGAGGAACCTTGCTGGTTCAACCATTGCGGTCTGGGGATTGGCCTACAAGGGAGAAGTAAAGGACACGCGGAGGAGTCCTACTCTCGAACTTCTAAGACAACTCAAGAAGTCTAGGGCGAAAGTCCGAGTGTATGATCCCTTTGTCTCCGAAATTGTCGTCGACGGAAAGCCCTACGAATCATCGAGTTCGGACACTGAATCAGTGCGCGGAGCAGACGCGTTAATCATTGCAACTGCTCACAAAGCGTTTCGAGAAGTCGACCTTCGGAGAGTGAAAGCGGTCATGAATCAGAACCCGATTCTCTATGATACTAGAAATATCCGCTCTCGAGCGGATTCTGAGCAATCTGGTTTCACGTACTTGGCTACTGGACGGCCTTTAGAATGTCGATGCCGTTACACTTATCCGGGAACATCGAGGAGACAGAGTTCTAAGGTGGAACATTGAAACGAAGATTAATGGAGATTCTTGCCTGCCCGATAGACAAGCATTACCCGCTTGACTTGCATGTTTTCGAGGAGAAGGAGGAGATCGTCGAGGGTCTGCTTGTGTGCTCTCAGTGCGGCCGATGGTATCCGATCATGGGTGAGATACCTCAGCTGCTCCCCGACGATCTGCGGGAACAAAGAGATGAGCTTTCATGGCTGAACAAGTGGAAGTCAAGTGTGCCACCTGCAGTATTGCGAGAGGGCAAACCGTTCAATCTGCAGCTAGCCTGAGGAAACCGATTGGGTCCGGATAGGGACCTCAGGGAGATCGTACCAGCGTTTCTTTTCTCCAACCTTGTCGCGTATTCTCCATTTGAACGATTTCTCCACCTTCTCTATCGATTGCAAGAGCTTATTGATCCTACGCTCTAGGACGCTTCTAGTTTCCGGTTCTAGGTCGTACTTGGGGAGGAAAGTGAGAAGCTTCCGTTGAGTTATCGAGATGGTCCTGCACAATCCCCACTCATCGGCGCACAGCGCTGAAATGTATCCAGCATCTATGACCTCTTTTTCCCCTTCGGATATCTTGTCGGCCACTTCGTGATCGGTGAATATTGCGATAAGGTCTCTAATGTCTTTCTCGTTGATCTCTACCACCTGAAGCTTGGTTAACAACAGATCAGAGATCGGAATTGTATAGTCGTCGAGTGTCAAGCGATCTCCTAGGTGCAGGGTGTGACACATCTTGAAAGTGTCTAGGAAGATATCGACTACCCGTTGGTTAGCTTCATCTTCGAATATTAGGCGTGTTGCCCCATGGAGAGCGTTGAATCGTTGGTTGGGCTGGTAACCGAGGTCTGTAAAGAGCTTCCTAATTTCTCGACCCTGTTTTCCACGCGCGAAAAAATCTAGATCTGGATATGATCTTTGGATGGCTCTATGAGCCGCACTCGGGCAGTGATACTTTACGGCTACTCCTCCAAAGAGCCTGAGAACAATTTTCCGCCTTTCAGCCTCATCGAGCATTCGCCTTGCTTCATCGGATATTGCGGCCTGCATGAGTAGCTAGCTTCTTCTCGATATGAGAGAATCGACTGTGTTGTCTACTTAAATTTCGCATAACTAAAACAACATCGCAATGCACAGCCTACACGCTTTAAAGGGTCAAATGCTCTTGCGCTTCCGAGTTTGCCTAAGACCAGGATCATTTTTTCCTCCGAATTTCCTTGAAGCGATGTAGTCTGGAGGAAATTTTTGAACTAATATTAAATTTTCCGGGCCAACGGTGTGTTGATGGGCGGGGACATTGAGATAAAGG
>CAYRXJ010000057.1:0-8529 GCA_964428235.1 uncultured Candidatus Bathyarchaeia archaeon
CTGGCTGAGAAGCCACACATAAACCTCGTTGACTCCTGAAACCTTTTGCTGGATGTGCTGGGCGATTTCGTAAGTCAGAAGATTGTAGATCTTTCCGACGTGGCTGACAGGGTTCTTTCCCGCAGCAGCTTCTGAACATGTTGGACGGTTTAGTGGTATTAGACCGTTCACTCTGTTTCCTCTTCCAACCTGGCCACCGTCTCCATCATCTGCTGATGTTCCTAGGACCGTGAGGTATATTCCGCCCATACCTCGACCCTTCTTGTCCAAAGTGTTGATGTCGACATTCACGCTGTCGAATTTGACACGTGACTTGACGAACCGTGTGACCTCCTCGACGACTTCGGATTTCCGTTTGAAGTATTGGTCTTCGTTCTCGATGAGCTTGTCCACAAAGGCTAAGGCGATTGTGAGGTTGAGATCCTTTCCTTCTCTCGAACCCATTATTTTGACGTCCTCGCCTGTCTCTGGGAATTCTTTCTTGAAACTCGGAGAGTTGATGTAGCGTTCAGTATTGAGGACGATCTTCTCAGTGTCCGACATTGGGGCGTACCCGACAGCGGCTGAAGTATCATTGGCGCCGTAGAATTTTCCCTTCCTGCTGAAGATATCGCGAAGCGCTTCCGAACCGCGGGCGAGTTCGACTTGGTACCTTACGTGTCTTTCAGGATCCACAAAGCGGAGATTCTTGGAAAACCACTTTTTCGCAGTTGATACTGCGATTTCGTCTATTGGGACTGGGTCCCCGTCGACATCGTAAGTCGCTCTGTCCCCGAAGACCATCAGCATCGGACGCTTAACTTCGCCTCCTCCGAAGTTTCTTCGAACTTCTCCAGCTGCAAGAAGCGCTTTGTCGATATTGTGATGAAGAACCGTTCCATAGCGCTTGAGGTATTCGCGGCTTAAAGCTACTGAAACGTCGTTCATTACGGCGTCGCAGATGTGGTCAGGGTGTCCGAGCCCTTTTCTTTCAACAATTTCGAGCGCTTGTTCTGATACGGGTGTCGATTTTAGTTCGCTGACAACTAGCCCCATTTTCTCAAACTCAGAGAGTTGAACGATTGCCCGACGAAGTTCCATTATTAACGTTTGTTAGACTATTCTCAAAAGAATAATTTTCGGATTCTTACTTCTGGCGAGCAGCCGTAACGATCGAAACGATGTCACGATCACGGAGAAGGTAATCGTTAGGCAGCCGGAGATTGTCGCGAGTGTCGATTGCGTAGAGCATTTTCTTAGCCAGCTCGGAGTGTATTTCCCTGGCGAGATCCTTTGAGGTGTATTCGCGTGGAACAAGGAGGACGTCCGGCAATACGTTGCCTTTCTTGTCGGCAAGGGTCTTCGGATCTTCTACAGGGTAGACGGCGTTCATTCCGAGGAGTTTGAACACAGCCGAGTTGAGTGCGAATTCAACTCCTGTTCGCATGAGCTTCGTCATGACTTTTTGCTGGACATAAGCTAGGGCCCATGCCTGATCTTTCGACATTCTCGATTCGTCGAGAACTCTGAACGTCTCTTCCCCCGGTACGTATTGGATGAGGCCCTTCTCCTGGGCCCGTTTCAATGCTAGCTCTGCCTCACTTGATGCTGGAATAACGATCTGGGACTCGAATTCGTCGTGAAGTTTCTCAAGGTTCTTCTCAGAATGTGCGAGGTCCATCTTGTTCGCGATTATCAGGGTCGGTTTAGAGATCGTCCGTATCTTCTCGGAAAATTTCCGAGAATCCTCGTCCTTCCATTCTCTGGGATGTTTCTCTGCGAGATTCGAGGCCTCAAGGGCAGACGTGACCTGGTCGAGTTTGACCCCGATTCCAGCAAGCTCCTTGGCTAGCGCCTTGTCGTAAGCGCCAGACCTGATCGGTCTTCTTTTGAGTCGTTGAATGGATCGATCGACCGCAACTTTGAACCAAAGAACCAGTTCTTCTTCTATGTCGTATACATCCAGAATAGGGTTGCCCATTCCCGGATGGGTGATCTTCCCGTCTGGGTCAATGCTGCCGGAAGCGTCGACGACATGTAGAAGAGCATCGGCTTGGGCGACGACATTCAGGAACTGGGTTCCGAGGCCTTTGCCTTTCCACGCTCCTTTGATCAGCCCGGGAAGATCTAGAACTTCCACCGGAATGAATCTCCACCCATCTACGCAGGTTGAGTTGCGAGGTTTGTCTTTCACGCCAAGCTCTCTGCAAACGCAGAGAGTTTGTACTTGGCCCGTCGCAACATTGGGCTTTTTCGTGGTGAACGGATAGGTCGAAACCTCGGCCGTACTCGAGGTTGCGGCGTTGAAGAAAGTGGTCTTTCCAGTGTTGGTCTTACCTATGATGCCTATCCGAATCAATTCAGAATTCTCGATCATGACTAAAGGGTTGATGTGGTATTATAGCTCATGGATTCAAGGGTCCGAGCTAGCGCGTTGTCCTGATTTGGCGAACCGTTTATAGACCTAAGATTGGAAGTGCTTGGTTCGGTCAAGAGTGCCTTCCGAGATTACGAAAGTCGACGAATTCATCAGCCTATCAGAAGGTGCTTTAGAGTGCCGAGTAAAGCGCTCTGAGGACTTTGTCAAGCTGAAATTGCGAACGCCGCGTCAGCTATACACCCACAAGGTCAAAGTGGATCGGGCTGACGATGTTATCAAGCGTTTGAAGTGCGAGATCGTAGAAGTCTAACCGCCGTGAGCCACTGGGATTATGGTGACTTTCGTGCCCGGCTCGATTGGTGTTTTAAGACCCTCGAAAATATTGTAGTCCTGATCATTCAACAAGATGATTACGTTTGCCCTAGGATCTTCAGTCCCTGCATCGACCAAGATTTCTCGGAAGGTCTTGGTTCCAATTTGCTGCAACAGCACTGATACGAGTTCCTGAACACTTACCGCACCATGGACTGGTACTTCGAGTTCTCTACTTCCAGCGGCGGACCCAAGAACCCCAATCAGCTTGACTGATACGGGTTCTAGTTGAGTTACGAGCTCACTCAAACAAGAAGACCTCCTCTAAATATCGTCGGCTACCAACCTGGGATCCCTCTGGTAGTCGCTTGACCTTTCTAGATTGAATGAATTCGTGATACCGGGATTGCACTTCTGAGAAATCGGAGCTCTGCAGCCAATTGATGGGCACACCGCCACCTAAAGGTCTCGAAGGGACAAGATGACGGGTAGATTTTGGAGGGAACAATTTTCCGTCTCCAACAGTTTCCACAACTTCGTTCTTTAGAATCTTGATCGTTGACATGACAAGCGTATCGGACTTCTCCGGGTTCAAACTGTCATTATCCCGGTATGACACACCAACTCCTGCTCTTCGTGCGGTCATTTCGATGCTATGAGCATCTCTAATCATGTGGTAAGGACTTCGGTCCTTTACGGAAAACGCCAGACATGATTTCGCGCTCTCAATTGTCGCGTACCATTCCCGGCTTGCAAGTCCTCTCTCGCAATCCTTGTGTGTTATTTCGACATGATCCAATCGTCTAAGATTTTTTTCGAAATTACGAATCTTCGACCCCGAGAAAGATCTGAACCACCTCTCAACAGTGATTAGCGAATTACCGTAATCTACAAGTGCCACCGGGATGACATTGCATCCCAATTGTTTCACCGCGGCAAGACGGTGGGTTCCGTCCAAGACAATGCCGGTATCCTCGTCCGCGATAATTGGGTGTCGGAGAACTGGGTTATCCGTCAGGGCTTCGACAAGTTTTTTCAGATCTTCGGGAACAGTCTCCTCGTGGGGTTTGAGCTCAGAGACCTTTCTCAGCGTGATAATTATCGGAATCTTGCCGTCGGTAATTTGATAGCCATTGAGGTAAGAATGCGCTTCCAAGAGGTTGGCACTCCAGCGATGTTATGCGTCGTCTTCTGATCCTTCGTGTCGAATTTCCCCTTGCGCGACCGCGCGTTTGCCTTCAACGATCTTCAACCGCGTAACGTAGCCAACAATCCTGTTTCTGAGCCGTTTGGTCCTCGCGTCGACGAGAGTTGCCAACGCGACCTTGTTGGCCTCATAATTGGTGCTGAATTTGTCCGGATACCGCTCAACCAGTTCTCTCGATACTTTCTTTACTGCGGCTATCCGAACTTTTCCCACACTAGCACATCCAAGGAAACCGGCGAACCTCTAAAGCGCTATTAAATATTTGGCGCCGAAATTGCTGAAACATCCAACTAACTCTTTTATAGTCAGTTTTCCGAATCGAAATTGGTCCCATCCTTGGGAGATAGCGAGATATCGACCGCTGCGGTGCATCGGCTCATAAAACGAGGCGGGGCCGGGCGAATAGGCGATGATGCAGCGGAAGAACTCAGAAAGGTGGTTGAAGAGTTTGCCATCCGGGTGGGAAAGGAAGCTCTGGAATTAGCGACGCACGCAGGGCGGAAAACGGTCAGGTCAGAGGATATTCGTCTCGCAGTCAAACGAATACAGAAAGAATAGACGAAAACTCGCCATAGAAGAAGTAAGGTTTTTATTCAAAAATCCGGGTGCACGCTTTCCGAGTGCTAGAAAGTAAATGTCGTATCTCGCAAATCAACCTGTTCTAATTCTGAAAGAGGGATCCGCGCGGAATCGCGGAAAGGATGCTCAGAGAAGTAACATTAGCGCTGCTAGGATAGTCTCCGAGGTCGTTAAGACGACACTCGGTCCACGTGGAATGGACAAGATGCTCGTTGACAGTCTTGGTGACGTTACGGTCACCAGTGACGGTGCGACTGTCCTGGACGAACTTGACGTTCAGCATCCAGCTGCTAAGATGCTTGTTGAAATCGCGAAGACCCAAGATGATGAAGTGGGCGACGGAACGACTTCCGTCGTTGTCCTGGCCGGAGAACTACTCAAGCGTGCCGAGTTATTGCTTGACCAAGGCCTCCACCCTACCGTAATCAACGCTGGTTTCAAAAAGGCGGCCGACAAAGCCAAGCAATTGTTAAACGAAATAGGGAAGCCCGTTGACCTCAAGGATACCGATACTCTTCGAAAGATCGCGATTACCGCAATGAGAGGCAAGTCTCTCGGTGGTGCCACAGAACACTTCGCCAGCATCGCCGTCGACGCTGTGAATCACGTTATAGAAAAGAGGGGAGACGGGTTTACGGCTGACATTGAGAATATTCAGCTTGTAAAGAAAGAGGGAAAGAGCCTCCTCGACACAGAACTCGTGAAAGGCGTCATCATTGACAAGGAAGTCGTTCATCCCGGAATGCCAAAACGAATCGAGAAAGCAAAGATCGCTCTCTTAGATACCCCACTAGAGATCGAGAAGACAGAGTTCAGCGCGGAGATCAAGATCAGCAACCCTCAGCAAATGCAGTCCTTCCTTGACGAAGAGAATAAGCTCATGAAGGACATGGTCGAGAAGATCAAGAAGTCTGGCGCGAACGTTGTTCTTTGCCAGAAAGGCATTGACGAGGTCGCTCAATCTTTCATGGCCAAGAACGGAATTCTTGGCGCAAGACGCATCAAGAAATCTGATATCGAAAAATTGTCCCGAGCGACCGGCGCGCGAATAATCACGAACCTCGAAGATATTCGAAGCTCTGATTTAGGGTTTGCCGGGCTCGTCGAAGAACGAAAAGTTGGCGATGACAAGATGGTCTTCATCGAAGAAGCCAAGGACCCCAAGTCTGTCAGCATACTAATCAGAGCCGGGCTCGAAAGACTTGTTGACGAGGCAGAGCGGGCACTCAAAGACGCGCTCTCAGTAGTCATCGATGTCGTCAAGAAGAACAAGATAGTCGCCGGCGGAGGTGCAGTCGAAACCGAGCTAGCCAAAAGAATCCGAGACCAAGCTTCCAAAATCGGGGGCAGAGAACAGCTCGCCGTCGAAGCATTTGCTGACTCTCTCGAATCGATTCCACGGACCCTCGCGGACAATGCAGGCCTCGAACAGATCGATATCCTTGTCTCGCTACGTGCGGCGCATGAAAACAAGGGAATGTGGAGCGGAATCAATGTCAACTCGGGAGAAGTCGCTGACATGTGGAAGGAAGGAGTCTTGGAACCTGTCAAAGTCAAAGAACACGCAATCGGATCCGCCGTAGAAGTCGCATCGATGATACTGAGAATCGACGATGTGATCGCGGCTGCAAAGCCTCCTCCACCGCCAAAGGGCGGTCCGCCTCCCGACTAGGGAATTCACAACCCTTAACTGAAACTTATTTTCCGGGAGCCCATGCTCCGGTAGTATAGCCCGGTCCACACATATTGTGGCCGAGAGTATGCCGGACTCTCGATCCGGCGACCCGGGTTCAAATCCCGGCCGGAGCACTAGATCACAACTTTGGCCAATATAATAGTGATAATCGGAACACCCGGCACCGGCAAGACCACGGTGGCCAAGAAACTAATGCGCAAGCTCAGATACACACACGTAGAATTCTCTCGATTGGTCAAAGCGGAAAAATTGTACATTGGACGAGACACAGAAAGAAGAGCCCTTGTCGTCGATGAAGAAAGGGTCAGAAAGAGAATCGAGTCTCTTTCCCAATCCTCGAAAGGGCTTGTTCTTTCAACCCACCAATTAGGAAAGGCAGTACCCAAGTCTTTGATAACGGTAGCGTTGGTTCTTCGACTTGACCCTGTTATCCTCTATGGAAGGCTGAGACGAAGAGGTTGGACGAAGAGAAAAGCTTGGGAGAATGCCGAGGCAGAGATTGTAGATGTCTCTCTCCAAGATGCTCTGTCTCTCCTCGGAAAGAGCAAAGTCCGTCAAATTGACACGACACGGAAGTCCGCCGAAAAAGTGGTTGAGGATGCAACACACATCCTGGAGAGGAAGCGAAGAGCACGATTTACCTCGGTCAACTGGCTAGCAATGTATGACCCTGTGGAGCTTGAGAGAACATTATGATTGAGACGAAGAGGTACAGGATTGTGAAATGCCCGCGCTGTAGCGCATTCCAAATCGCGGATGCGAGAAACAAGAGCAAGAGCTGCTCCCAGTGTGCACGACGATTCGAGATCGCTGACCTCCAAGTTCTGGCCTTGGCGAAAGATGCTCGTGAAGCTAGGACTCTTGTGGCAACTTTCAAAATGCCAAAAGAGACCGGCACTGGACCAAACATGATATAGCGGTTAGCCAGACGGCACCTTTCACAGGTGTTGTCAGGTGTCTTCGACCGCCGGGCGAAAATTCATGGAAGAACTCTCGAACCTTCTTCAAAAACACGTGAGTGTGTTAACCACTCAGGGAAAAACGTTCATTGGGACATTGACCGGTGTTGACACTGAGACTCTAAGCGTCTGCCTCACAAACGCGAAATCTGACGCGGGCGACATTCACAAAGTGTTCCTCAACGGGGACACCATCATTCAGATTTCTAGCTTTGAGAAACCGTTCGATCTTCAAAGCTTGGGTGAGAGACTCGAACGCGTTTTCCCCCGAATGGTTCGTGTGATGGATGAGGCTGGAGTGATAGTTGTAATGGATAGAATCCGGGTTAATGAACGTGGGATTATCGAGGGTACCGGTCCAGCAGCTGAACGTGTCCAGCGAGTCTACGACGAGTTCATGAGAGAAAAGGGCGTCAAGGCATAAGTCCCGGTTTGTCTTTTCAGGTCCACGAAAAGGATCTCCTCGGCAGAATCGGAACAATAACAACCAAGAGCGGTAGCTTTCCAACACCCCATTTGTTTCCAGTCGTTGACCCAAACCACCCTATCCTGGACTCTCAGTTCTACCGTGACACGGGCATCAAAGCCATCATGACAAACGCCTACCTTCACAAGAAAGCTAGGCCAGGCAAAGAACCTGAAAATGTGCACGAGACGCTGGGATTCACAGAGACCGTGGCGACTGACTCCGGGGCTTACCAGATTCTCGAATACGGCCATGTCGGAGTCCAGCCTGCAGAGATAATCGCTTACCAGGAACGAATCGACACTGACATCGCGGTGATACTCGACTTTCCCACGGGTTTTCACAGCGATGCGAAGCGTGCGGCGTGGACAGTTGACGAAACCGTCCGACGGGCGAACAATGCTCTGAGAGAAATTCAGCGAGACGACATTCTCTGGGTAGGGCCAGTTCAAGGAGGGATTCACCTCCGCGAAGTCGCGCGATCAGCGAAACTAATGGGAACCCGGCCGTTTTCGATCTACGCTCTTGGAAGTCCCACGGAGTTGATGGAGACCCAGAGATTCGACATACTCGGAGATATGATCATCACTGCGAAAAAGTTTCTACCAGTTTCTCGCCCGTTACATCTGTTCGGCGCGGGTCATCCAGCGATGTTTCCGTTCATAGTAGCGCTGGGTTGTGATACGTTCGATTCTGCGGCCTACGCTCTATATGCTCGCAACAACCGGTATCTCACTCCTGACGGGACGCGCGAGCTAGCAGATATCGAGGAGTTCTCGTGTCTGTGCAATGTCTGCGAAAACACCAGCCCTGCCGAGATGATGTGTCTAGATACATCCCAAAGAGAACTGCTTCTATCCAAGCACAATCTCCTAGTCTCGTTTGCCGAGCTTCGTCGCATCCGAGAGGCGATTAGGCTGGGGCATCTCTGGGATCTTCTTGAGCAACGCC
>CAYRXJ010000058.1:0-8331 GCA_964428235.1 uncultured Candidatus Bathyarchaeia archaeon
ATTGCGACGGCCGCATTCTTGTTGAGTTTCTTCGGGTCCCGACTATTCGCCACATCATGCCCGACATGCGTCGTTGTCGGCAGTGGAATACACTTCCACCATTTCTGGTACGGGATAGAAATGCTCGCGATCGTAGGCTGGCTCTCAATCTCGGGCGTTAGGACCGAGAGGCTTGACAGAGCCTACGCTCTCGTCTACGGTATGGGTCTAGGGCTCATCGGAGATGAAGTCGGTCTCCTCCTAACATTCGGAAACTACTATTCGGAACTGACTTACCTGATCTTCATCGGTGCAGTCGGTCTCATCATTCTTGGGGCTCTGGCCGTTCGCTTCGGTGAGAAATTGAAACATGACTTTGTCGGAATGGGACCATGGGAGGCACTGTTCTTAGCTGGGCTGTTCGTAACCGGCTTCTCGACACTCTTCTTTGCGTTCTACCAGACATTGATCGGCGTGCCACTCGCGATTTTAGGGATTCTCCTGACAGTTTTCGGTTACCGCGGCCGCCGAGAAACTGCTCTCCAACCTTCTAAACCGTAAATTGTTCAGTGCAAGCCGAGTTACACTCGATTTACGATTTCGTAGTCACCGATACGTTTGACGATGCCAACCCAGCTCAATCGGTTGTTCCGTCTTTACGCAATGCGAAAGAAAAATCCGGCTCCTAAAGATAATGATAATCTGACCACTAGAAAACAAGTGAAGGACTCTGCTAGTCATGAACCGCGAAAGAGGTCCGAGAAGACGAATCGTTCGTAGTTAGTTGGAATGAAGAAAAAACAGGGGAAGGGTATCTAGGCCTCCCTTTGCGGGCCTACCTAGTACCTTCGATGCTTTTGATAACAGTCCCGACAATAGACTGGTCTACCTTCTGTTGGCTGGAATGGAACTTCTGTTTCCTTTCCACAATCAGAGCAGGTAACTTTGTGCATTGTTCTGGGACCACCGTACCCACCACGACTCATCGGCATACTACACCTCCTATAATCGGCGATACCCAGCGAACTCTTTGACCCGCTTATAGACCTTCGGAAATGCGAAAAAGACCGTGAAAAAGGCGCGTTAGTAATGGATAGTTATCGCTCCTAGTGAGCCCCGCGTCGCTTCAATACCTCAACCACAGCTGTGTGGTTCTTCTCTATGGCAAAACTCAATGGGCTCTTGCCATCCTTCATCTTAGCATTGATGCTCGCACCGTTATCGATGAAGAAGTTCACTAGCTCTAGATTTCCATTCATTGACGCTTCCATTAGGGGCGAGACTCCTTCTTCATATCTGTGGTTTATGTTGGCGCCCTTTCTTACGAGGAACTTCGCGATCTCGGTGTGATTGTTTGCAGTTGCGCCGGTTAGAGGAGTGAAACCTGTCGGGTTACGTGCGACTGCATTAACGTCGGCTCCCTCTGTGATGAGATGCTCTGAAACTTCCTTCTGGCCGAGATAGGCTGCAAGGGCGAGAGCTGTGAAGCCGTCGGGCGAGTATTTCTTCACTGTTCCATGGTCTTGTTTCGTGAGATTCTTGACGCGTTCGAGTTTTCCTAGGACCGAGGCCTCAAAGATGTCCAGGTCATTCTTCTTTTCAGCGATTGATCGAGCAATTTCGGGATGTCCGTAGTAAAACGCTTGAAGTATCGCGGATACCCCGTCTTTCGTCTTGGTGTTCTTTAGCTCGGGGGTTGAGGTGAGTAGTTGATTGACTCTTGGTTGGTCTCCTTTCTGGATTGCTTCGATGAACTCATCCGTCTGAATACTTAGCATAGCTAATCATTAGCTAAGCTAATATTTATAGTTGCCGTTGCATATTACTTCTATCAATGACCCAAACTCGCATCGAAGAAGTAGGCAGAGCACTTCATAGCGACGCGATCCATCTACTCCGCCATGTCAGGACCGAAGACGCTGCCATGGGAATCGGACCCGCCCAACCGTCCGCCCTGTCAGTGGTCGTCTTTGGTGGACCGCTCGCACTGAACGAATGGGCAGAAGCAGAACAAGTAAAGCCACCTACCAGGAGCCGGGTCGTCGAGGCGCTCGTCATGGAAGGACTGGTTCGGCGCGAATCAAATAAAGACGATCGACGGTCAGTCATAATATCCCCGACCGACAAAGGGACGAAGATCATTCACGAAGGCCGGCTCCGCCGTGAGAAGAGCCTGCTCAAGCTTTTGTCTCAACTAAAACCAGACGAGATCAGGTGTCTAGGAGAGGCCGCAAAGATTCTCGCAAGGGTCCTGTCCTCAGACCACGCCTAGAGCTTCGAAACATGGGATTGTTCCCAAGCTTGCAAAGAGGTTTCAATCGTTCTCAATTCCTCAGGTGTTGGGGTCCAATCGAGTCCTCCGACCATTTCCCGAGCTTCAGTAGGACTTCTGACGCCAATTATCGCACCAGTCAACGCCTTTTGCAATAGTTCCCACGCGATGACTGCATCAATCATTTTCTTACCGTGCGACCTGGCCACTTTTCGAAACGCGTTGCGAGCTTCCTCGATCATTGGTTTGTTTTCAGGCTGAGCGTATGGCTTTTTTCTCCGGAAGTCCTGCGGGTCCAACTTTTCGACGTCAAAATTATCTGCGAATACGCCCTCAGAGATTGATCCCCACCCAAGAAGTCCAATTTCCTTCTCAATACAATACGGGAATATTTCGCGCTCAGCTGACCTTTGCAGCGGATTGTATTGATGCTGACATGATACCACAGGGCCTACCTCCAGAGCTCGATCGATGAGTGTCGTCGGAAAGTTAGACAGTCCACCATTCCGGACTTTTCCCTGGTCTATGAGATTCTGCATTCCCGTCCATGATTCCTCGATGGGGGTGTTGGGATCTGGATCATGGAACTGATAAAGGTCAACGTGATCGGTTTGAAGACGCTGAAGACTCTGGTCTAGTTCTTTTCTCATGCTTTCGGGTTTAAGGTTGTCGACCCATCCGCCTTTGCCATCCGGCAGCGTCCCACATTTTGTGAATAGTAAGACGTCATCGCGTCGTCCTTTGATGGCTTTCCCCACAATAGTTTCTGCTCTACCCCATCCATAGAATGGAGCGGTGTCGATCCAGTTCACTCCCATGTCCAAAGCGGTCTGTATTGTCTTGATCGCTGTCTTCTCGTCTTGGGGTCCCCAGTAGATCTTCCATTCTGGGGTTGATCCAATTGGCGCAGTGCCTAGTCCGACTCTTGTGATCTGGAGGTCGCTTCTTCCAAGTCTTCTCTTTTCAAGTACCAGATCTAACGCCTCCCACCCTCTGACCTACGAATGAGAGAAGACCCGCGAAGAGGAGTATAACTATCCCTCCGTTCCTATTTGATCTTGAAAGTTAGCGCGTTGATCTGCAAAGAGTGCGAGGAGGCCGAAGCATTCCCAAAGGACATTATCGAGCTGGAGTCTACACTCGGGATTCCGCGTGACCAGCTAACTGAGGACATGGAGAGGGGGAGAAGATGCATAGCCTGCGGCTCGATCCTGGACGAAAAACAAGTGATCGCCAGTTCTGTTGAGAAAGAGTAGTCAACAGTTCTGGGGAGTCTGGAAAATACGATCATTGGTTGATGACTAATCATTCTGCACCTGGTCCAACTAATAGTGCGGAAAACTAACATTTACGCCAGATTTAGCGTGAAACAAAGCCTGTTTTCCATAATAGCCTCAGAATACATTATATTTATATCCTAATACTGCGAGTTACCACTCAACGGGTGAATTCTCATGGCAGGTAAGCCAAAAAAGAGAGCTAAGAAGTAATAACGGGCTCTACGAAGCCAATGAAGCTAATTTCAAGCCTTTTTTTCTCCAGCGTTACGAGTTTCCTACCGTACTCAGTCTATTCTTCGACACTGAGATTCTGGGGAAATGGCTGGTTTGTATCATTCAGGTTTTTTCTAGACAATCCCCACCTTTTTTCTGGTCTCTCGCTGTCTGGCATGGAGAATGGGCGATTATTGCTGATCAGGGGCGATAGTCAGCCTAGATAGTGTTGCTAAAAGTCGAGTTCTTCCACGTGAAACGACCCAGTTTGTTCGCACCCCCTCCCAGAAACGAGATCAGGGCCGATAATGGGCGATTTGTCATCGAGAAAATCCTAGAAAGGCACTCTTGTATCACAAAGATTTCTCGCTCACAATGCTCGGGTAACTTCTCAGCACTGTCTCCTTGGCCGAAGAAGAAAAGGAGCCCAGATCGCCTAGAATCAGTTGCCAGAAACAACTTTTCCTCAGACTTTGAGCTCATCGGATTCGATGGAGATGTGGCGCTTTTGGACGATGAGCATCGACCCCTGCCACAGCTTCTCGCAAGCATTCATGACCTCTTCCTCGCTCGACGGTTTGAATCCAGCGGCGATGTCTATCTGTTCTCGAAGGCCTTCAGGTTGCTCTTTGCAATCGAACAACGTCTTCCACAGCCAGCTCGTCGTCAGAATGTACTTCTGGTTGAATAACAGGACAAGTTTCGCCACGTTGTAGGCCAGATAGACTGCTCGGGTACGAAGATCCTCTGCTTCACCCTTGATCCCCGCGTTCCGGGCGGCGGCAAGAGACTCCGTGACCATCAACATTGCTTTTCGCACTTGTTCCGAAAAATCCTTCTTGTCACTCTCGGCAACAGCCTCTTCCAGTTTCTTCAGCCAGTGATCTCTCTCGAACAGGACTAGGCGGTTTCGGAATGAATCAGCGGCCAATGGCCATTCTGTTGTGACAGTCTTTGCTTCTTTGAGCTCCGTCGATTCCTGGAAATAGTCAATCTCCACCAATAGTCCATCGTAAACGTAGTACTTGTTCGGAATATCATAACCGTCCCTCACAACACATAACATTTCAAGATCTGAGTACGGACGATCGAGACCCTTTGCCGTTGAGGCGTAGACGCATATCGCTAAGACTGCTTCACCGTAAGCCTCAATGATCTTGTTACAAATCTCTCTTCCAATCCGGATCCTCTCCTCATGCGAGACCCTTCGAAGAACCTCGACCGGTTTTCGTGACTCTACTTTCGGCATAGAACCACATGCTCGATCGGAAGCTCGACCCCCTCCCTTCTAAGTAGTCTATCATGTTGCCTAATCAGGCGGTTGTCAGCCCCCCAGACTCGCAGTTCTTCAACTGCGTTCTCATAGCCGAAGTGAATCGTCGTTCCGAAGTAAGAAACCTGAAAATCACGGAAGCCACACTTTCTCATTATCGGGAACAACTGGTCCGGCGTCCATGACGGCCAGTGCTTGACAAGAAACGCTTGAGGCGCCGTGTCCGGTGACGATGACCACTCACCATGGATCATCAAACCTCCCGGTCGAAGGACCCGATGAAACTCGCCAAGAGCCCTCTCTAGGGCTCGGTCGTAAGGAAGATCACACAACAGCTCGTTCGAAACCACCAAATCTACGCTCTTATCTCGGACTTGTGGCATTCTCCTGACGTCTGAGTCGATCAGTCGAACTCGCTTCGCCAAGGCTTTCTCACCGATGGTCTTTCGGAAGTCTTCCAGCCATCCAGAATATGGTCCCCTCGCCGTGTCAACTCCAACGATTCTCGCGCCTCGTGGAAGTAGCCTGAGAAGGGGGATGGTTAACTGGCCCTTTCCGCATCCTGCCTCCAGGACCGTCAGAGGCCTCTCAGTGCCCAGAAGGCTCACAAAGTGCGCTGCCAGGCGCTTGTAGTATCTTTCCCATGCGCCCTGAAGGTCCTTAGGGCTAGGAGCCTCTATTCTGTCCGCTTTGGTTCGCGTTTTGCTTCGATTCATTGTTTACGCTCTTATTCTTGAGGCTGGTTTGCTGCAACATTTATCTTGGGAAGAAAAAGTACCCGGTGGCAGAATCTAACATGTCCGAAACACCTGTTCTGATCCTGAAAGAAGGCACTTCCCGTTCTCGCGGGAGAGATGCGCAGAGAAGCAACATTATGGCCGCTAAGATAGTCGCCGAGATCGTCCGGTCCACCATCGGACCTCGCGGAATGGACAAGATGCTCGTCGCAGGCATGGGAGACATCGTCATCACAAACGACGGAGCAACGATCATGAAAGAAATGGACGTGCAGAACCCTGCCGCCAAGATGATCGTCGAGATATCCAAGACCCAAGACCAAGAAGTGGGCGACGGAACAACCACAGCCGTCGTTCTCGCTGGAGAACTACTCGCTGGTGCAGAGGGTCTTCTCGACAAGAATGTTCACCCGAACGCGATCATTGACGGTTACCGAAACGCATCTGTGAAAGCTCAAGAGATTCTTGAGAAGATCGCGATCACCATCAAACCCACGGACGACGCACGTCTGAAACAGATCGCCATGACATCTCTAAACACAAAGGGCATCTTTGGTTCGCAGAACCGTTTTGCAGATCTAGCTGTCGAGGCAGTTATGCAGGTAATGGAGAAATCAGGCGAGAAGATGAAAGCCGACATCGATCTGGTCAAAGTAATGAAGAAACACGGCAAGAGTCTCGAAGAGAGCGAGCTGATCAATGGAATAATTATCGACAAGGAAGTTTCTCACGCACAGATGCCGAAGAGCATCGCCAACGCCAAGATCGTGCTGTTGAACGCGAAGCTTGAGATCGAGAAGACAGAGACTGATGCGAAGATCAACATCAACAAGCCTGAAGAGATGTACATGTTCATCCAGGAGGAAGAGAAACTCCTCCGGGACATGGCAGATCTCGTCGCAAAGACCGGCGCGAACGTTCTTTTCAGCGAGAAGAGCATTGACGATGAAGTCTTGTCTCTTCTTGCGAAGAAGGGAATACTCACTGTCAAGAATATCAGCAGCAGCGATATGGAGAAGCTAGCAAAAGCAACGGGCGGAAACGTCGTCGGGACAACAAAGGATCTCTCGAAGGAGTCGCTCGGAAACGCGAAGCTGGTCGAGGAAGTCAAGATTGGCGACGACAAGCTCGTCTACGTCCGCGAAGCCAAGAACCCAAAGGCTGTAACCATAATGATCAGAGGAGGATCAGAGCACGTCGTTGACGAGGCCGAAAGATCACTACACGACGCGTTGTGCGTAGTCAGGAACGCCGTCGAAGATGGGAAAATAGTTGCAGGCGGCGGTGCACCCGAGGTCGAACTCTCCAAGAGACTGCGAGAATATGCAGTAAAAGTAGGAGGAAGAGAGCAGCTTGCTGTCACAGCTTTTGCTGAGGCTCTTGAAGCAATACCCGTAGCGATTGCCCAGAACGCAGGCATCAACCCTATCGACATCATTGTAGAGCTCAAGTCGAAGCACAACACTGCAGCGAACGTGTGGTTTGGAGTCAACACACAAACTGGAAAAGCGAGCGACATGCTCAAGATGGATATCGTGGAACCCCTCAGGGTGAAGACACAAGTCATCAAGTCCGCAGTCGAAGCAGTCACCATGATACTCAGGGTTGATGATGTCTTCGCCTCGAAAGGAGGGGCGGCCGGTCCAGGCCCAGGAGGTCCTGGAGGAATGCCCCCCGGAATGCCACCCGGTATGATGGGCGGAATGTAGAGAACTAAGGTCGTAACAACCAAGTCTCTCTGAGACCCGTGAGGGTCTCGCCTTTTCCCACATTGACCGCAAGAAACGGAGTCAAACTACATATTTTCAGATCGACCAGTCAGTCAACTATGTTGACAACGCGACCGATCCTCACTGAGATTCAGGGAACTCGAAATCCCGCGAGTCGCATTCTCACAGACGAGACGAAATGGAAAGCAATCCTTGCTCGGGACGAGAACTTCGATGGGTTATTTGTTCTCGGTGTTCTCTCTACCGGGATCTATTGTCGACCGTCATGTCCAGCACGTCGTCCAATGCGAGAAAACGTAAGGTTCTTTCTAGGTTTTGCAGAGGCCGAAAAAGCCGGTTTCCGCGCCTGTCTCCGTTGTCATCCGCGAGATGCGGGTCCCTCTCAGAGAGTAAAACTGGTCGACCAGGTTTCGCAGTATATCGACGCTAACCTCCAGAGCAAGTTGACTCTCGCGACTATTAGCAACCATGTTGGTTTGAGTCCATATCATCTGCAGCGCATGTTCAAGCGAGTTCTCGGAATCTCCCCGAGGGAGTACGTGGACTCTCGTCGGATCGCGAGGATGAAGTCATACCTGAAAAAAGGAGAGACAGTCAACGACTCTTTGTACAATGCCGGGTTTACCTCGCGAAGCAGGATTTACGAGAACGTTGCGAGGAGATTCGGGGTAAACCCGGGAGACTTGCGTCGTGGGGGCGCAGGGCTGCGGGTCAAGTACAGTATCATAAGCTCGTCCCTGGGACGACTGTTAGTCGCCGCGACCGAAAAAGGAGTGTGCAAGGTTTGCATTGGAGACTCTGACCGATTACTTGAGACGGCCATTTCTAAAAGGTATCCTTCCGGCGG
>CAYRXJ010000059.1:0-8328 GCA_964428235.1 uncultured Candidatus Bathyarchaeia archaeon
CTTTCAGCGGATATGGATCTGCGGTAGTTGCCTTTGTGATTTCAGCTTTCTTCTTCGTGGACGTCTTCGGTGAATATTTCGTGAACACTTCATACTTCTTCGCACTAGGATATTGGTACGAGGTCACAGTCGCAGTCGTTGCCGCTGTAGCCGGAGCCATTCTCGCGCTTGCCACGTACTTTAGACGCTAGAGCCTGGGCGTTGTCTACCGACGGGATGGCTCGCCACAAATCCCCCATTTTTTTCTCACTTTTCCGACTCCAATAGTTCGAGGTCAATTCATGGATGCTTCAGCCAGGCGGGCTCACGGGCGTTTACAGTGTATCACATGGTATCGTGATGTGAACCCCCATCGTATATCACGACACCAGTCATTACTAGTCTGATTGTTGAGGAAGGAGGTGGATCGAATAATTGATAACTAGCCAAACAGCTGCAGATTCACGTAGTGAAGCAGGCATCAGCCCCCGATCAACAGAGGGAATGGGCTGGCGGAGAGGCGTATCCATCATCACGTTCTTCGGCCTCTTGATATCGTTGGTTGTCTGGTTATTCTTCTATGCAACGGAATTCAGGCATTTATCAGAACATCGCGGTCTTCGTTGTTATCTTCATGGCGTTCATTGGAGTAATGGGTGCTACATGGGCCTCGTGGGGAATGCGCCAAAGCGGGTTATGGCAGCGAAGAAGATAGGTAAGCAGCGAGAACACGCGATTCCCTCACTTTCTTTATTCACTATTATTCTGAGCCTTGATTTGGTCAGAGATGCGGAGGGAGACCACAGAAATCCTGGGGGGGAAGAAATTGACTATGCTGGCGCCGCCGCACTTCTGGTTAGAAGATTTCCGATGTCGAAGCCGATCTGCTCGAAGGTTTCGAGCGCACCATCCTCAAGAGGCCCCTCAGTCTTGTCGACGATGGCCGATTGGCGTGGCCTGACAAGCTCAAAACCCAGATCCTCCATTTTCTTCTCTATGAATTTCGCGGCGCTTCCCGACAGGCGACTGTTGAACTTTGTGTCGAATGCGAAACCATGCTTCCCTTGGAGACCCGGCACGTTCTCAAGTTTCACGAGAGAATCCTTCATTGGTTTCGATGCGGTAAACATCTGCGTAGGGGCCCCGATAGCGATTAGGTCACAGGACTTCAGAGTCTCAGCCTGAACTTCATTAGTGCTTACGCAAATGGTGGCCACCCCTGCCATCTTCAGTCCGTCAGCAAGGGATCTCGCGACCTTCTCGGTATTCCCGAACTTGCTATCGTAAATGACAATTCCCTGTTCAAGTTTGCCGGAATCACCCAATTCCAATCGTCCCCTCAAGTTCGAGTTGGGTGGTTCACGAGAGATAAAATGAATGTCCACTGTGCAATACTCTGTGAACTGAAGGAGAACGGCTCAGTAGGCTTCAACGATTTGTTCCTAGTTATGCGGAAGATATCGATCAAGAGGAGTACATACCCTGCTCCCCATGCAATTGGGAGGTATCCCCAGTAGTAGGACAGGTTGGGATATGCGAAAGCAAAGCCGACCGTCACGTATAATGCAGTTGTCCAGAGGAGGAAGAGTTCTCCCCTAAGCCTCCTTCCCAGGTACAGTTCTCCGATGCCGAACAGCCCCAATAACCCGGGGATTACATCGAGCCAGAATCCAACCATATTTTTTCGACTATTCTTTGCCATCACGGCCATGTTTCATCACAAGGAAGCCTAGGCTGACTCGCATGTAGAACGAAGGTTCACAGTGTGGTTCATTGCGATACAAACCACTGTCATCACCGGGGAATGTAAGATTCCTGAAAGGCCTAGGAGTTCGCGAATGCCTCTACAACGTCTCTCGCTGTAATAATTCCGACGATTGTTCCGAATCTGGTCAGGGGTAGTCGTTTGACGTTGTTATTTGTCATGATATGGGCCGCTTCCAGACCGTCAATTCCCTCTTCAGCAGTTATCAATGGTCTAGAGGCGAAATCCTTGAGAGGCAGGCCAAGATCCAAGTGGAGTGCCAACACCTTCCTTACGAGATCCAGCTCAGTGAAGATCGCGTTGGGCTCTCCATCCTTCGTTATGAGGATGCTCCCAACTCGAAGCTGGCTCATGACATCTACTGCTTGCTGCAGAGGTGTTTCATCTTTGAGTGTGTAGACACTTCTCATAACAGCCTTGTTGATGGTAAATTCCAAGTCCATCTCGTGAATCGCCCTCACGATATCCGTGGCTGTAACAATTCCAATCAGGCTGTCACCACTGAAAACCAGCAACCGGTTCCTCCTAGAGTTCATTGTCCTCGCGGCTTGCTTCAAGGATTGTTCGGGTTCGAATTTGACGACCTCTCTTGACATTACTTCGGTGACCATTGTTCCCTTTGGGTTCATGCCTTTCGCGGCAAGCTTGCTCACAAGATCTCGTTCAGAAAGTATGCCGATCGGACCAATCTTGCTCGTCACTACTAGACTTCCAATTTCCTGCTGAGCCATTTTCTCTATTGCCAATTCCACCGAGGATCCTGCGGGGATCGTTTGGACTTGTCTGCTCATTATCTCTTCGACAGTCACGGGCATGCTCATCTGCATAGTTCCTCGCTCGCAACATTCTCTGTCACGCTCTTAATCTCAAGGTACACTTTGCACGCGAACATGATACAGAGAATGAAGAAGACCAGTAGCTGCACAGTTGATCCTTACATCCTCACTCCCGCACTGATCCTGATGACCATAGTGCCAGCATTGGACCGGGAAGCTGTGACAGATCCGAGAAAACGGAAGATTATGGGGTCGCTGCTTCTTATTGGGCTGTGGCCCTCTTCGTGGGACTGACCCTCAACACAGCAATTACTGCCCCAAGTCCCATCTCGGCTATGTTGGCGGCTTGGATCGAAACCCTCGGCTGAGTTAGGAATACGATTCTAGGAAGTGCAAAACGATCTCGTCCATCTCACAAACCCACCCAGACCATGCAAGAGGGTAAAGGAAACTCGTCCAGAATCGTATCAGAGGTTGAATATGACTGCTCTATCTGAAATCTTGGTTTTCGGTTGGACGCCGGCTGCCGTAAACGCTTCGCCGATGTAGCTAGCTAGAAAAGTGGACCATTTTGGGCCGAGCTCGTGCATCAGGGTGATTGTCCAACGCTCATTTTCATTTTTCTCATAGTACTCGAACAAGTTCGCATAAGCGGATAGATCGTGAATGTATTCGATAACAGTGCTCACATTGACCTTCCCCCACTTTGAGGCGATGAGCGCAACGGGAGCACTCTTGCCGGCCGCAACTCCCGCTTTCGCAAGACTATCCTCTGAGACGATGGTCAGGATCTCACCGAACGTCTTCCTGCTTAAACGCAGAGCGTTGACGCGTTGCAGAAACCTTCCGAACTCAGCGTAATCCAGCAATAGCTGATTCACGAGAGTGTTTACGCTGACGCTCTGGCGTGCAGCTTCCTCTTGAAGAGCGGCCAGTGCTTTCTCGTTGACTCTGAAGGACTTGGCGACCGTCTTTCCTTCTCTTGGCATACCCACTACAACTCCAAATCGATGATCAGCTTTGATATTACATTTTCACAGGTCTAACAATTGACTTGATTATCAAGGGACACCAAGAAACTGGCCGACTGTGATTAACTTCTCCATTCTAGAAGATGAATGGGATGAATCGTTTGACTCTCTTAGAGTAGGACACGTATTTCTCGCCGAACTCTGAGAGCAGAGCCTTCTCTTCGATTGCGACCCTGTATCCAAAGACAAGGCTGGACCCGATGCAGGCTAGAACAATGGCAACCCAAGATTGGGCTAGAAGTCCAACTCCCACAAAGATGATGAACGCGCCAGCATAGGCTGGATGTCTCACGAGCCTGAAGGGGCCGTTTTGAACTAGTTCTTGACCCTGGTAGATGACCACTCCTAGTGAAAAGAACCGCCCTAGAGTTCTCTGCACCCAGATGTACAACGTGATTCCTACCGCCAGAAGCGTCGCTCCCAGGTAGTAGCTCCAGTCCGGCAGAAGGCCTATTCCTAGCGACCCGAACCCAGCGGCCACGAGTATGTTAAAGAGCGAAAGAAAAAAGTTGTACATCGTCGAGACTCTTCCAGCCTTCGTCGACTTCACTTTCAACGGAGGAGCACGCCGACGAAGAAACAAGCTCACTATGATCCAGGTAACAATAACGACTGATACAAGACTGTAGAAAACCGCCTGCCCATTCGCTGACTGGTAGATCGACACGAAAAACGAGTTTCAGGACGTAGGTCAAAGGACTTGCGCTCTTCACCGTGAACAGCGCTCGTTCAACCAGAGCCCGATAAGCCTGGAATGTCCTCTTTTGTGGTTCTTCAATGACTTTGTGACACAACCGCCCTTCTCTGTACTCACTGTGAACGGTCCCGATATATTCGCCACAAGAGAATCATGCTTATCGAACATGAAACAAACGAAAAATTGGACAAAACTCTTAGACAACATAACTCGGAGCAAAAATCTATGACACAACCGAACACAAAGCCATGGACCGCAGGAAAACTCTTGCTTGTCGTTGGAGTTATCGCGATTGTCGCAGGCGGAGCAATCGGCGCCACTGTCGGGTACTCAGTCAAATACGAGGCTCCAACAACCAGAACGTTCTATCTCTTCAACAGCGGGCTGCCTTTCGACCAGCACACTTGGGGCATTCCGCACGACACTTTCTCTCCAGACCGCATAACTGTGAACAAGGGAGATCACGTCGTCATTTACTACAGGAACATTGAGGACACAACAGAGAGCCACACGTTCGACATGGACGCGCCGTACACGTTCGACGCAGTGATTCATTCAGGGCAAAACGAGACGTTCCCCATTGCCTCTACTCTAACAGGAGCATCGAGTGTCGTACTCAAAGTCAACCAGACGGCGACAATAACATTCACAGCAAACTGGGCTGGAGTCTTCCCCTACCGGTGCTCGATTCACCAGCCAACAATGACAGGCTACCTCGTGGTGCTCGGATAGGAGAAGAAGAGACAATGCAAACGACAAAGAATCCTACAATGCTACGCTGGATCGCAGTAGCTCTACTCTTCCTCGTGGGCTTTCTCAACATCTACTACGGAAACAGCTACGCGGGCTTCTTCGAGAACCTCTGGTACGCGATGGGAGCAATCTACGTCTTCACAGCAACCGTCATCGCAGCAAACTTCGAACCACGATTCGCCCAACCGGCAGCATTCGGCTACGCGCTATTCCTCTTCGCCCTATGGGTAACAACAGCAGCGACAACCGGTGCTGGCCTCGACATCGTAGCTTACCTAGACAAGGCCATCGAAGCCGTGCTCATCGTGAACCTCGCCCTCCTCGTACGCAACTCTCGCAGCTCAAGCGTTCTAAGGTAATTCCCTTCCCAGATGCGGACCCACAAGGGTCCCCCTTTCTTTTTCTATGAAAGATTCCACTTACAAACGAGCACAAGTAGCCACGAAAGACGATGCCCAAGATCCTCGACTCTTCCGGAAAAAAAATGCGCTCGTTGCGGGCTAGAACAAGTCACCTTGTAGCGACAGTCGTAATGCGTTGCTTGTGGAGAACCCCTGAAAACCCTATCAGAAAAAAAAATGTACGGCGATAATCAGAGAAAAACCAGTTCGTCCCCAAAATCCTCAAACATAACCAAAATTGTCGACCCGATTTTTTATCCTAGTCTCAGAGATTATAATCCAGAGCCAACACCACGAAGTCGGATGCCCCGATGACTATTGCAGAACAGCTGAGCGACTATGCCTCATCTCTAGAGTACGGCGAGATCCCGTCGAATATTATCCACGAGTCGAAAAAGAGGATCATCGACGCTCTGGGGTGTGGAATCGGAGCGTTCGACGCCGAACCAGTGAAGTTCACACGAAGAATAGCAGAAAAGGCCAAGGTCAAAGACGGGTCAACCCTTCTAGGAACCAAGAAGACAAGCACTCCCGAACAGGCAGCGCTCGTCAATGGAATAATGGTCCGGTACTTCGACTACAACGACACATATCTCTCCAAGGAACCCGCCCACCCTAGCGACAACCTAGGCGCATGCCTCTCAGTCGCATCGTCCGAGAACGCGACAGGAAAAGACCTCTTACTATCAGTCGCCCTAGCCTTCGAGATCCAATGCAGGCTATGCGATGCCGCGGACATCCGACATCGCGGATGGGACCACGTATGCTACGGACTGGTTTCAACGGCCCTAGCCTCCGGATGGCTCATGGGTCTCAAGCCTGAAAAAATGGCCCAGGCCGTCAATCTCGCTCTCAATTCCCACATAGCAATGCGTCAGGTCAGAGCGGGGGAGCTCTCCATGTGGAAAGGGTGCTCGTTCGCCAACGCTGGCCGAAACGGCGTTTACTCTACACTCCTTGCAAGAGAGGGCATGACGGGGCCCTCACCAATATTCGAGGGAGAAATGGGCTTCTTCAAACAGGTATCGGGACCCTTCCAGCTCAATCCTGAAGAGTTCGGCGGAAGAAAGGGTCAATTCAAGATCGGCGAAACTTACCTGAAGTTTTTCCCGGCCGAGATCCATTCTCAGACGGCAATCTGGGCCGCGCTTGAAGCTAGAAAAGAGATCAAGAACCTGGGCGATATCGAGTCCGTCGAGATCGCGTCTCACGAAGCAGGCTACACAATTCTAGGAAGAGACCCTGAGAAATGGAAGCCTGAGACGAAAGAGACCGCTGATCATAGCTTACCGTACATCGTCGCGATGGCTCTTCTCGAAGGCAAGATCAGCAACTCCACCTACACACCAAAGAAGTTCAAAGACCTAAAGATCCTCGAATTCCTGAAGAAAGTGACAGTCATTGAGGATAAGGATCTTACCATTATGTATCCGGAAGCCGTCGCGAACAGAGTCACAGTCAAACTATCAACCGGCGCGATAATATCGAAACAAGTGAACCATCACAAGGGCCACCCCAAGAACCCTATGAGCGACGAGGACGTCGAGAAAAAATTCCGGACTCTGACAAAGAGCAAGCTCAACAAGAATCAGGCAGACAGAGCCCTCGAGACTCTTTGGAGCTTGGAAAGGCTAAGCGATGTCTCGAAACTATTCTCTGCACTAGTCGTAGCGTGACAGTAATCGCTTCAGAAAAAGAATCCTATGTCGAGCTATAGCTGACGCTCTTTCCCTTCCAGATCTCACTATTTCCCCAGAGTCCAAGCTTCCAGGCAGTGAACTCGACCACCTGGGAGTGATCGATGAACAGATTCACATCCCGTCCGAATGATTTCAGGTACCACTTGAAGACCGGCGGGTCAGACCCATCGAACATACACTTTCCCTAACCGAACTTGTCCACGAGCTTCTTCACAACATCCTTCCTCCACTTAGTAGGCGGGAGATCTTCCGTGATTCCTTCTGATTCCAGCATCAAGACCTTGGCGCCAACATCTAAGTGGGCTTGTGTCTCCTTCGCGACGTCCTGAAACGTCCTCATCTTCGGCTTGTACCCAACAACATGGGTTCCACCGCCGGCCCCGATCATCATTGAGACCTCTGGCTTCGCTTTCATCCCGAGCTTCTGAACCCGCCGGACAATAGCGACCTTGTCGGCAAGCTTCATCGGCGCAAACCCGCTGGAAACCTCGACCATGTCGAACTCTAAGGCCTTGCATTCATCCAAGTACCTCTCAACGATATCCTGGCCCTCGATGAGAACTCGCTCGACAAATCCTCCAGTCGAGACGTACACACCGTGTTCGTGACAGAGTTCAATGATCTTCTTGGTCTTTTTTCTCGCGAGCAATCGCATCGAGCCTCCAGCAAACTTGTAGCCGTCAATGTACTCGCTCCAGTCCTCGAGAAGATCCCTCAGATACCCGAAGCTGACTGATGTATAGTAGGGTCCACGAATCTCGATTACTCCCTTGTCCCTAGGCTTGGGACTCGACTCAGGAAGTCTGACAAAATCGAAAGTCTTTGTCGCGCTCATTATGCTCTTGCCCAACGAGCAGTCCCGTATTACGTCTAGTCTCTTTTCTGAATAGAGATTGCACGTGATACTGTAGAATCAAGAGATTGCGGACCAACATATTAGGCGACTTGAGTTTGGGGGGAAGGGACTATGCGATACGAGTTCAACAAAGCCGTAGATCTATCTCACGAGCTGCACAATGGAATGACAGTATACCCGGGAGACCCGCTCCCACACTTCGAAAGCGCCGCGACGATCACCAAAGATGGCGTCAACCTGACCAAGCTGACCCTAGGATCGCACACTGGAACCCACATGGACGCTCCGAGACACTTCATACAGAAAGGGATTGGAATAGATCAGATACCTCCCAGCAACCTTGTGGGAAAAGCTCACATCGCCGACTTGT
>CAYRXJ010000060.1:0-8319 GCA_964428235.1 uncultured Candidatus Bathyarchaeia archaeon
TCGGCCGGCTTGAGACCAAAAGAGGAAACGTCGTTGCGATTCATGAGAAGGAGTCGGGAGATGACCATGGGCTCGTTAACGTGGGACTCTACACAATGGACGAATCCGTTTTCGGGGCGATTAAACGGACTCGCAGATCTCGACGTGGAGAATACGAGCTCACGGATTCTGTTAGGATTTTGATATCCGAACAGAAGAAAATACGTACAATCCCGTTTGGGCCCAATGAATGGGTTGGGATAAGTTACCCTTGGGATTTGCTAGACGCGAACCGAACCGCCTTAGACTCAGACGAAGAAATTCGTGATGGAGTAGTTGAATCGGGAGTTCATTTGAAAGGGGCTGTCACGTTGGCCAAAGGGTCTCTGGTAAAGTCGGGTTCTTACATCGAGGGACCTGTTTTCGTGGGTAAAAACACTGTGGTTGGACCAAACAGTTACCTCAGAGCGGGCACTTCCCTTGGGGAAGGCGTCAAAGTAGGTGCAGGCTGTGAAGTCAAAAACAGCATCGCGATGGATGATGCGAAAATTCCACATTTGAGCTATGTTGGAGACAGCATTCTCGGCATTGGAGTCTCACTAGGGGCCGGAACGATCACAGCCAATCTGAAGTTCAATGAATCCAATGTTGAGTCTAGAGTCAAGGGCAAGTTGGTTGATACTGGACGAAAGAAGTTAGGAGCGATCATAGGCGACCACGTCAGAACTGGAATCAATGCATCGCTATTTCCGGGAGTTAAGATTGGACGCGACGCTTGGATTGGTCCTGGTGCCATAGTCCGAACAGATCTTGCCTCCGGAGCACGGGCAAGATGATAGCGAAAGGCGAGTCGCGCGAGGAAACTTGCTAGACTCAGTTTCGTTCTTGAGCTGATCCAATTCCATGGACTCGAAGTCTGCCAGGTTGATCAACATCCCCTTTGAGCTGAATACTAGAATCTGTTAGCCATTCGGCGACCTTTACATTAGTAATCGTATGCTGTGTTATTCGAGAAATGGTGACTTCCGACTCGCCTGTGGCAAGGACAAGGTAGGGAATTATCATGTCTCCCATGTGACGATCCAGAACTGAATCCGACTTGATTTCTTCAACAAGAATTCTCCCGGCTGCGGCCCCCACATTCTCTGCAAGTTTCCCTCTTTCTCCCAGTGAATCTGATCCGAGGAAATCCATGTCTCTGGTCTCTGCGGACAAGACGATTCCGCTTCCCGGCCCGTTCAAGGGGTGGTTTTTTTCGATCTCGATGTCAATTGAGGGCTTAGGCAAGTTCGCCTCTTCGATCCATGTGGCAGCAGATGCGATTTGACGCTCTGCGACATGAGAAGGCAACCCGGTTGCATGGCTCACCCCCCGGATACTCGAAATTGCTCCTCGACTTGTTCTCCTAAGAGCATTAAGAGCGAACCCTCCGCGAATCGAGAATCTTACGAGTCCTCCACCTTTAGGATAATGACCTCTCCTTAGTCTTTCTAGACGCGCGTCGTACCCCATCTCCTTCAGAGTCGGCAAGGTCACCATGTTGATGTAGTCTATTGGAGGACTCCATTTCACATCTGTTCCTCCTGAGACTTCTACAGAGGAATTCCCTGGTGCGAATGCTAGAATGGGCATTATAGTCTGAAGAACTAGGGTAATGCTGCCCGCGGTTCCAACGTCAAATTTGAACATTCCCGATCTGAGTTTTCCCGGCGAAAACACTAATTCCGTCGAACCAATTTCTAGTCCTCTGGAAGTCCCAGAACAGAGCTCGCTCGCAGCCTTTATGCCCGTTAGATGTTGAGGTCTCAAGCCTGTTTGCTCTCTGCCGGCTCTGATTTTTAAGATCCGGATCTCCTTCGAGAGTACGGCCGCAAGTGCAATAGATGTTCGGAGAACTTGTCCGCCTCCTTCACCAAAGCTCCCATCTACTTCGTTCATTTTTTCCCAGTCTTTCTAAGATAGTCTTTAAGCAGACCAGAGTGGGGAAAGATGTCGAGATAGCCCTTTGGGAAAACTTACCTTGGCTTTGAAAAATGATGACGGAACGTGGTTCGGAGTGCTCAACAGCAACAACGACGGATTGGTAGCAGCGTCTTTCTCGCCATCGAAAGTGAAGCTTGAGAAGCATCTCCGGTCTCGGAACCCAGAAGGGCTCGATCTCAGTCCGACGATGCAATCAAAAACGGCCTTGAGTGAAATGATCAATCTCTACCACGGAAAACCCGATGACACCAAGATCAATCTTCAATGGAAGAGGATATCACGCTTCCAAGAGTCTGTTTGCAAGGTCATGAGAGAGATTCCGAGGGGAAAAGTGACAAGCTATGGTTTGATTGCCAAGTATCTTAAGTCTGGTCCAAGAGCCGTTGGCACCGGAGTCGCTGGTAATCCATGGCCATTGTTTGTTCCATGCCATCGGGTCGTTCCAGCTAGCCTAGAGATTGGCAACTACTCTATCGGGGGGCATCTCTCATCGTACGGATGTGAGGCAAAGCGACAGCTTCTCGAGCGGGAGGGAGTCAAAATCGATGCCAAGAGGATTGACTCTGAGGCAGTATGGACTCCGGGCATGGCGCGCCAGTGACAACAGGCCTCTACGTTGGTAGATTCCAGCCGTTTCATCTTGGGCATCTAGAAGCAACGAAATTTATCTTATCGAGAGTTGATGATCTTGTAATTGTGGTCGGGAGTGCTCACGACAGTCACACTCTCGAAAACCCGTTTACCGCTGGCGAAAGGATCACCATGATTCGATTGGGCCTCAAAGAAGGGAAAATTGACCCGAACAGACTTACCGTGCTACCACTCCCCGATGCCGAATTCCACAAAGTGTGGGTAGCTCATCTCCTTTCGCAAACCCCTAGCTTTGACGAGGTGTTCACCAACGAGCCTCTCACTGGCAGGCTTCTCAAAGAGGCCGGAATGCGGGTCGAAAGAATTCCGATGTTCAATAGAACCTCTTACACAGCTACTGAAGTCAGACGAAGAATGTTAACAGGGAAGAATTGGCAGGAACTTCTGCCAAGGTCGGTTTCGGCTTACGTGAAGCAAATCAAAGGCGACGAGCGAATAAGAGAGATCGCTCAAACGGACAAAGCTGGCTAGAATCGAACCCTTAGCTTGTCCAGAGGATTCACATCCAGTCTATCCTTCGCGCTCCCTTCGCGGATTGCGAGTTCTAGGTATCCATGGCTTCCTTCTAGAAGGGCCAGTTATCCTCGATTCACCTCATGATAGGACTTCACAAATTGTCCAGGCAATGTTCGAGCTTTCGATCGGGCTTTGAACCGATCCCCAGCTTTTTTCAGCACGTTCTGGATCAACGGATGTTCAACGTTAGTGATGACGTTCCCGAATACGTCCACGTGAAGAACCTGACATGATAATTCTGATCCTTTGACAGAAGGCGTTGACAGGTTCAATCGTTTGATGCTCTGGATTCTTGATCCGATCTCATTTGGCTGAGTGCCAGAAGCGAACCTGGCTGCGGAATATGCAAATATGTCTCTTCCATGGAACGTGTTTGAGATGGTTTTCCGAAGGAATACCTTCTGTCTAATCTCGTAGATTGACTGCAGGGACAGTTTTTCGCTGGCGCGAGCCATCAGTCCATTATCGGGCCCTATGAGGATGCCCTTCTCGCATTTGATGGCTATTCCCCTTCGATCGCTTCCCACTCCGGGGTCGACTACGGCGACGTGAATTGTATTCCTTGGAAAGCGTGGGACGGCTGTTTCTAACACGAACGATCCCATTTCGATATTGAATTGTTCAATATCATGAGAAATATCTACAATCAGTGCTCTGGGAAATTCTTGGTAGATCTCCGACTTCATCTGAGCGACATAGCTGTCGCGGAGGCCGAAGTCAGAAAGAAGTGTGATGATTCGCATCTAAAATCGAAAGCAATGAGCTAAGACTTAAAAGAACCACGCCTGCGTTCCGCAAAATATTAGCTGCAGGGTTGCTGATTGAGTGAGACCCAGAAACTTCTGATGCTGCCGGGTCCCACCAACGTCCCGCCACGAGTCATGAGAGCTATGATGAAACCGCTCATCGGGCACCGAGGCCCAGAATTCAAAGAACTGTATTCAAAGCTCATCGCCAAGACCAAGAAGATTTTCGAGACTAAGGGTGACCTGTTCATTCTCACATCTTCCGGCACTGGCGCCACCGAAGCTGCTCTCCAAAACATAACCGAAGACGGGGACAAGATTATCGTGAATGTTAACGGCTTTTTCAGCGAACGACTTAGCGAGGCGGTTCGAGCCTACGGGGGTAACCCGGTGGTTCTCAGTTCCGAGTGGGGTAAATCGCCGACCTTAAACGACTTTGAGAGAATTGTAAAAGCAAACCCGGAAGCCAAAGCCCTTGCATGCGTCTATAACGAGACGTCCACCGGCGTAACCGTGAGAGCCCTTGAGGAGCTTGGCGACCTTTGCGCCGAGTACAACATGCTACTAGTCGTAGATGCAATCTCGATTCTTGGAGGAGACAAGTTGCCTGTCGACGATTGGAAGGTTGACGTTTGTGTTACTGCGAGTCAAAAATGTTTGATGACTCCGCCGGGTCTCTCTTTCATTTCCGTTAGTGACAAGGCCTGGACCAAGATAAAATCGAAAAAGACGAGTCGATCCTATTACGTCGACCTTCAAATGTACGCGAAATACATGCAAGACGGCTTCACTCCTTTCACCCCAGCCGTAAGCCTATTGTACGCTTTGAATGAGGCAACCGACATGATCCTCGAAGAAGGACTCCGCTCTCGCTACGAACGACATCGAATATGTGCCGAATCAGTCTACAACGGAATGGAAGCAATGGGCCTCGGCTTGTACGCGGAAAAGGAATCCCACTCTCATACAGTTGCGGCAATCCAATCCCCTGGAGGAATCGAGGAAGGAAAAATGCGGGAGCTCATTAGGACAAAGTACGGGATCGACTTCGGCGGCAGCCTTGGGAAGGCGAAAGGAAAGATGTTCAGGGTAGGAGTCATGGGCAATGTATGCTCATCTGATGTTATGACAACTGTCGGAGCTATTGGTTCGGCGGCATCAGAACTGGGCTTCAAGGCCAAGATTGGTGAGGGTCTTGAGGCGGCGAGAGAAACCTTATCGAGACTTCCCTCAAGGATGAACTGATTACCTTGGCCGCAAAACCGGGAGACTTCCTCCTCGTCAACTACACGCTGAAAGTAAAAGAAAGCGGCGAAACCGTTGACACAACTTTCGACTCAATAGCAAAAGATGCCCATATTCACCGGGAAGATTCGACGTTCGGGCCCAAGTTCATTATTCTGGGCGAAGGTTGGCTGCCGAAGGGGCTTGAAGAATCCTTGATAGGATTAGATCCAGGATCGACGAAAACGGTTGAGCTTTCTCCTGAGAAGGGCTTCGGTAATCGAGACCCTGGCAAGATGCGACTCGTCCCCCTCAGGCGATTCAAAGACAAGGAATACCCCACTCCTGGGCAGCAAGTAGAGTTTGACGGGCGACCTGCAGTTGTCCGTGCTGTGGGCGCGGGGCGCGTCCAAGTAGATTACAATCACCCGCTAGCTGGCAGAACTCTTCTCTATGACGTGTCCATCGACAAAGTCCTGGACAACGAGAACGAAAAGATCCTCAGTCTAATCAGTCTGAGAATCCCCGAAGTACCAAAGGAGAAATTTGGGTTGAGAAAACATCAGAGGGAGCTTACAATAGACGTACCTGAAGAAGCGTTCTATTTGAGCGGTTTGCAGGTGGCAAAGAAAGCTGTCACCTCTGACCTTCAGAAATTCTTTCCAGAAATAGACGCAGTTGCATTCCAAGAAGTATTCAAGAGGTCCGACGCAAAACCTGAATCTACTCCGACGCCAACAGATAAACCCGCAGAGTCGACCGCTGAGACACTGAAAGAGCCCGAACAAGAACCCAAGACCCCAGTGAAAAAGACTAGGTCCGGGACGAAGAAGAAAGAAACGTCAACGAAGAAGCCCCCCACTAGCACATCTCGAAAGCGTGCAAAGATGGGATCAGAAAACCAACGATAACTTAGAGCTGTCTTCGTGAGATCCAGAGTGGCTGGTCCCTCTCGTCACATTACTTGTGCGCATAGTATACTGTAAGCGGGGGTCCGGTAGAGTCTAGTCTGCCGAAGCCAAATCTCACCATTTGGATAATGCCGCCCGTTGGTTCTGCCAACAGGTTTGCTTCCGCGATTCCTTTGCTTCTAGAGGCATCAGGCATCACGACTTCGCAAGGAACGTTTTGATCTTCTGGGACCCATTGAACGACTGGAGCCCGAACTTCGCGAGCCTTTGCATACTCTTGGCTGTGAAAAGAGGCCTTGACCTGGTCTGGTTCAATCGAAATGATCTCGATGTTGAAGAGTTCCATGAAACGGACGATCTTGGAATTGTCCAATAGTCCAAGATCGTTTCTTGATAACCACACCCTCACCGCTCCTTCATTGGGAACGACTTTCAAAGTGCGGCTTCCCAAAGCCGGTATTTCAGGATGAATTGGAAGATGTGCCTCGAAATCGTGCGGGACTCTCTCGACCAACACCATGATTGGGTCTGGGATGAAGTTGTAACGATGAGCTTTTTTGTCGATTACTTTTCGATCTGCTGAATTGATGTTCTCCCAGCTTAGTGTTGCGTCTACCGGGCGTGCACCTATCTCGTGAACGATGCTTTTCAGTGCATCTGGGGAGTATCCTCTTCGTTGAAGGGATGCTAGGGTAGGCAGTCGCGGGTCATCATATCCATCGACTAGGCCATCTTCGAGATCCTTAACCATTATTGACTTGCTGAGCTTGACGCCTATCATCTTCAGGCGACCATATTCCATCGTTTCTGGATAGGACCATGCTAGATGTTTGTACAGGTAGGATTGGCGGACGGCGTTTGTCAGGTGCTCCTTTCCCCTGATGATATGTGTGATACCCATTAGATGATCATCTACAGCCGCGGAAAAATTGTACAGCGGCCAGACTCGATACTTGGCTCCAACTCGTGGATGAGGATATTTCTCAGGGTCGATTATACGGAAGGCTGGCCAATCTCTAACAGCAGGGTTTGGATGAGTTGTTTCAGTTTTAACGCGAACGACCGCTTCCCCTTCCTTGAACTTGCCACTTAGCATGGCCTCCCAACCATTGACATTTTCAGCCGGGCTATTCGATCGGTGAGGGCAAGAGCGACCCGACTCAATAGTCGTCTTAAACAAATCCTGGTCGCAAGTGCACACAAATGCCGCTCCGTTTCTTAGAACTACGTCGGCATACTCATAATAGATTGGGATTCGGTCGCTCATGATGAACTCTTCATCCCACTGGCATCCCAGCCAGCTCAAGTCCTTCTCGATCTGTCGATAGTAATCTAGAACAGATTTCTTCAATCGAGGGTCTGTATCCTCGAAGCGTAAAATGAATTTTCCTTTGTACATTCTCGCGTAGTCGTGGGATAGTACTATGGCACGTAGAGATCCGATGTGAAGTACAAAGTCAGGATTTGGTGCGAATCGAGTGACGATGGTTGCGTATTTTTCTGCATTGGGCAGAGGGGCAAGAGGTTTTGGCTGCAACCCTCCAATCCCTTTCGATGACAGCATCATTCTTTCTTCCCTCTGCCACGCTTGTTAGGGCAGAGAGAGCTAGAAAAGGTGCTTGTTAACAATCTCAGCGGGTCCGCCGGGGTCGGAAACCAGAACTGTGTTGGCGACTCTTGAGATATTGCGGCTGACGGCAGCCGCAGCCTCCTTGGTGGTATTGACGAAAACTGAAGGGCCCGTGTCGAGAGAAAACCACACAGGCACATCCTCTTCCTCGCGTAGTCTTCTAACTTCTCGCATAACTTGGATCGAAAGAGGGTCGAACAGAACTAGCTCATGGCGTCCCGTCATCGTGACTGCGTGAAGATTGAGAGTGTCCTCCTCAGCCAACCTTCCAATTGACGCAACATCCCCCCGTGAAATCGCCGATTTCATTCTCCTCAATATTCCTTGGACATAACGCAACCTAGGCTTGAAAAAGGGTGATCTAACCGCGTCCGCGTGAGCACTATCCGTTCTCACATTTGACTGAACGGGCACAATTATCGTTCTCATCCTGATCTCATTCGCCTGAGCCAACTCCTCCGCAAAAGACCGACCATCTCGATCTGCGTACCAGATCGAAAATGCGCCCGTCAGACTTCGAGTGGCGGAGCCCGCCCCGAGCCTAACGAACCCCGAAAGGTCCCCCTGTCCTGAGTTTAGCCCTAGTTCCCCAGCGGCCGCGGGTCCTCGGGCGGCCAACCCGGAACAGGGGAAACCCAGTCCCCCTCCCTTAGCAGCCGGAAACCCCCCCCCCCACCCC
>CAYRXJ010000061.1:0-8305 GCA_964428235.1 uncultured Candidatus Bathyarchaeia archaeon
GGGGTTTGGTTTCGAGTTTTTGGCACTGAGGATATTTGGATCTTTCCAGGGTTTACGATCCTCGTCAGGGTTCTTTTCGTCATAAAGACGGTTTACACAATAAACGGTTAGGGACGCTTCATCACTTATCGTCTTTGTCCCATGCCAGTACCCCCCGGGTATTCGGATAACCTGGAGCCTCTGCCCACTGGCGACAATTTCGTTAAGATCTCCCCTTGTCGAAGAACCAGGCAGATCATCGTACACGCAGATCTTGAGAGCACCGTCTAGAACAATAAAGTAGTCCACTTGGCCTCGGCTGTGGCGGTGCCATGCCCGGATCACTCCTGGATAACTGAACGACAAGTTCGCTTGGACAATTGCATCTTCACCTAGTAGTTCCTTCCAGTCTTGCCTGATAATCTCCGCGAAGGACCCTCTCTCGTCTACGTTTCTCTTGAGTTCACGAATCTTCACGCCTGGCAGCATAAATTTAGTTCCAGAGACGTGCTCATATTAAGCTCGATACGTGCCCTCGAAGGTCAAAGGGGCAAGTACACAGCGGCCCCAAACTACGCCGATATGGGTTCTACTCGACGGTTATGGCTCGAGTCGGACGCTTCTCGTCGCTTTTGGTGAACCTGACCTCGAGAACACCGTTCTTGTATGTCGCCTTAGTTGCTCTGGGATCAACAAGGTGAGGAAGTTCGAGCTCTTTGAAGTATCTCCTTTTCTCCGACTCCACCGCTATCTTCAACGACCTATCTGTGGCATCAAGTTTGATCTGTTCTTTTTCGACGCCTGGGAGTTCAGTTACAACGACCACCTCGTTTCTTTCTTGCAGGACATCAACTAGAGGCTCGCGCTCCTCCTTTAGCAGGGGTCCGCTAGAAGTCTGTTCGACGTTCCCGAATTCGCGTATGACCGGTTTTCCATCTTCTCCGAGAGACATTGAGAATCCGTAGACGAACGGCTGGCTCTCCTCGTTAGCCTTTGGCATCTCAATCGCCTTTCTCAACATGTCGTCCATCAAGCGGTCCATGCGATCCATCTCCTCGAATATGTCGAACCACCATCCTGATCGTCGACCGCGCTTTTTTCTGGATGAATCCTTGTTGCCTGACACGTCCTAATGCCAGTCGAGAATGTCTTCGTTGAACTATATTGGAGTTTGCGACGATGACGATAAGCTAGATCATTCGCTGTACTAGGCGGTTGATGTCTCCGCCTCGAGACCCTAGCTCTCCCCCATCGGTTGCCGCTCGTCGTATGCTCCGTTTGAAGCCGCCTCGTGGTGGATGAAGCCGGAACATTGGTTTGACACCGGCACCCCATAGTTTCGTCACGGGAATCTCGCCGGCAACCAATGACTTGGCAAGCTCGCCAACGTCTTGCCTCTTGAAGAACAGCCTAGCGAAGTCGTCGTCGACTCTCTTTTCCGCTTCCCGCTCAGCACGCTTGCGCAGTAGCGTCTCTATGACCGCAGGGTTTGCTTCACCCCACGCTACCAGGTTCTTCGCCACTCGGAGCATACCTAGAGTCGACGGATTATTTTCAAGAAGCCGAGCGCTGAACGCGCTCTCCATCCCCAAGGTCTGCATCGTCTTCCTCACGTTTGAATCGTCTGTTGCTGTTCCACGAAGCCGAACTGCTAAGACTACCGGCTTCGCGGGAGTGACTGACATTCTAAGACACCCAATCCTGTTGCGTCACTACGCTGTATGTTTGAACGAGCGCGTCGAAAACCGCGAGCGCTGATGACGAGAGTGTAGAGGTGGAACCGAAGGTTCTAGTCCAGCAATCTTTGACACCGGCTAACCGGAGTACCTGTTTCGGAATCTCTCCTGCGACGAGGCCAAGCCCTCTCGGGCTAGGAAGAACTTCGACTCTTACGCTTCCACACTTGCCGACGACGGTGAACGGCACTGTGTGGTTTCTGCCACAGCGACATTCCCAGCTACCGCAACCGCGGCGGACCGGAACAACATTCAGCTTCGCTTGTATTGTTCCCTTGTCGATCGCCGTGCGAACTTGGCGTGCCTTCCCTTCTCCAACACCAATATACCCATCACCATTTCCAACTGCGACTATCGCTCTGAACCTTGACCTTTCTCCGGCATCTGTCTGTTTCTGAACAAACCCGATTCCCAAGACCTCCTGCTGGATATTGGGGAGAAGAGTGTCCACGATCTCAGGCTCCTTGATCCTCAAGCCCTGAGTGAATATTTCCTCCATTGAAACAATCTCGCCGGCCTGAACGAGCTTTCCAAGCTTGGTCTTCGGTACCCAGCCCACTTCTTGCCCTGAACGTTGGCTTCCCTGATATTGTCTCTGACTCAATGTTTAGCCTCCATCGGAGCCGATGCTACTTGCTGACTTACTTGTTGGAAGTGTGTTGAGACATCTTCGGGCTTTAGGCCGCGTTTCAGATAACCGCTGAAGACTTTCCGGTATATCTCCACCTCGCCAGCGAGCGTCTTCGCATATTCAGATATGTGAACACCTTCCACTCTTTTCTTGTCTGGCAGGAGATCTTCGGAGTGCGGAACTTCTAGCCCACCATCGGCGAGACCTTTCAGCACAGCAAAGAGTTTTGATCCCTTTGTTGTTGATTTGAGACCAATGTCCAATATAGCCTCTTTTACCCCGTTTGCAATTGCGCGTTTAGCCGCGAGGGTTCCAGTTAGGTATGCTGATGGAATGTTGCCGGTAGCTCCTTTCCATCCCATCTTAACAAGTTCTTTTGATGATGCGGCGGCACGCACGATGTCTCCGCGGAGTTCTGCGTCTGTAATCTGAACGTAGACGTACTTGTTTGTTAATCGAACGACGGCTCTTGGCTTCCCGGATCGGACGAGGCCTCGTCGGAGCTTGTAGTCCGTTCTGCCTTCTCGTCTGCGTCTGAATGGGACCACGTATCTTGGGCCGTCGGCCATTTTTCCTATCTCTTCCTCTGTAGCTGGTGGGCCTTTACATACTCATCTACGTGGGACTTGCTCCGGAAAGTTCCTCCTTTGGCCAGGTTCAATAGGAGCTTGTAGTTGTTTGGAGCGAGTTGTCTCTTGTCACGGAGGAATCTTAGATGCTGCCTAATTGCACGTATGCGAAGCACCCATGCTTCCTTGCCTTGTTTTTGGCCTCCCTTCCTACTGCCGGCTCTTTTTCGGGCCGATTTTGCGCGGTGTCGGCCTCTGCTTACGCCTTTTCGTTGTAAGAGTCTGATCCGTCCCGCGTGAATCAGAGATTGGACTTCTTGGCGGGTGATTGCTGATTCTACTCGTGTTGTTTCCTCGGGGTCGATCCAGATTCTGCTTTTTCCAGATCCAAGGAGACTTGCGGCTATTCGTTTCTGGCTCTTCAGGCTCACTTGTCATCGTCCCCCTCAGTGTCTCCTTCCAACCGGTCTATTTTTTCGCTCTCTAGAGTTTCCTCCGGTTCTTCTGCTCTTTCTTCGTTTTCCGTAATGGCGGTGGTGGGTTCCGAGTCGGGTTCGTGAGTCGCAGGTTCCTCGGGTGTGAGCGGTTTTTCTTCTACTTTCCCTGGATTCGCTATGTGGAAGTTCCGCTGGCGAATTTCCTGGAGAAGAACTAGCCTTTTCTTTTCTCCGACTCTTCGTGAAATCCGGACGATATGGATACTCGGGTCGAGTCCTTCAAGGTCGGCTTGATTGTTAACGAGACGTTCTCGGAGGCCTCGAGGATGAAGGCCTCGCGTCGAGTTTGATGTGCCGTATCCTACCTTAACTTTTGCCGGCCAGCCGGATTCCTCCTTTCTGATCTTGCTCGTAACGCCGCGAGCGCGTCTCCATGCGGGTTTTACGCGCTTGTATCGCCAGCTTTCCTGGCGGTTGAAAGAGGGCTTGCTTGTGTTCGCCATCTTTACTTTACCTTGACTTGGCTAGCTGGCGGCTCGAGACTGGTCTTTGTATCGACGTAGATGCCGTCCAGGAAGACGCGGAGGTCCTTCTTCTTGATCTTCGTAGCGTTCTGGATGTTTGCGGCTGTCTGGCTGACGGTTGCGAGGTTTATTCCCTCGACTGTGATGTCATCTCCTTTGACGGCGACTTTGACGCCGTCAAGTATTGGTGCTGATCGAGGAGTTTTTTCGCCGGTGAAGTTTTCGATTTTTAGAGCTCGAGTTTTCTCGTCAACTTTCACCGTGACGGGAAAGTGGGCGTAGACAGTTCTGAGGTTGTATCGGTAACCCTTGGTCACACCCTTGATCATATTTCGAATATGAGCAGCGGCAGTTCCCAGCATTCCAATCTCTCTTTTTCTGGGCCATGTGACTGAGACACGGATCTCTTGACCGTTTTGAGTGAGCTGAACTGGTAGATGGGAGAGGTCCTCGTTGAGGCTACCGAGTGGCCCTTTCACATTGACGCTTTTTCCGTTTACGGAAACGGTCACGCCGTCAGGGACCTGGATGGTTCGTTGAAGAGTTTCGAAGCGTGTCATCCTCGCTCACCTAGTAGACGTACCCGAGGAGCAGGCCCCCGGACGATATGTCTCTTGCTTCCTTGTGGGCTAGAACTCCTTTCGGGGTTGTTACGATTAGTATGCCGACGTCTCGTGATGGGAGGTATTGTTTGCCCCATTTCTCGTACTCGGCTACTGTTGAGGAAAATCTTGGCCGGACGCTTCCGCAGTTGTTTACTCTTCCGAGGAGTTGGATCTTGAATTTTCCGCCACGCCCATCATCTACGAACTCGAACTCGCCGACGTAGCCGTACTTTTGCATGACCCTGAGGACTTGGCCCATTAGCTTGGATGCGGGGTAGACTATGCAGTCGTGTTTGTGCCTCTTCTCATTGTTGAGTATCGCTGAGAACATGTTGGAGATTGGTTCCATGGTTGTATCACATGTATTTCTTGAAGCCGAGTCCAACAGCGACTTCTCTGAAGCATTGTCTGCAATAGTTTAGTCCGTATTTTCTGACGATGGGGCCGTATTGTCCGCAGCGTTTGCAGGGTCTCGCTCCTTTCCCGTATTTTCGCACTTTCTTGGGTTTTATCTTGGCCATTGAACTTAGCTTCCTACTTGTGTTCTGAAGTTTTCCTGAATGAATTGTATCGCATCTTTCTTTGAGACGTAGTGGTCTCTCCCGATTTTTGCGGGCCGGATCGAGCGGCTTCTTAGACGATAGCCGGGCCGCTCCAGCGTGACATGGACGGTTGCGCCAACAATTCCAAGCTCGGGAACGTACCGTGTCCCAGGAATCTCGATGTGTTCTCTAATACCGAAGGAGAAGTTGCCGTAGTCGTCGAAGCATGAATTGTTGACTTTGTTGGAGACAGCGTCCAGGGCGCGTGTAAGGAACTGTCCAGCTTCGTCACGCCTGAGTGTTACGACGGTGGCGATTGGTTCGCCCTTTCGGATTCCCCAGTCTTTGATGGCTTTCTTCGCGAGTTTTGTTGTGGGGGTCTTGTTGGTGATCTGGTTGAGAATTTTCTTGGCTTTCTCTAGGGGTTCGCCTGACTTGCCGGTTGCGATGTTGACGGTGACTTTGCCGATCCTGATGTTCAGCATGGGGTTCGGCTTTGCAATAGTCTCGACTGGCTGCATTGTCATCACTTCTCCAGTGTGACCAAAGGCGATTCGGTTCCGATAGGTATCACGTAGTCTGCTGGTGTTTCGAATCCTTCGGTGCCTGTCTCGATTCGGACGATCCTTCTACGGGCGTATGTTCCTGGAGTGATAGAAGTGATCTTTCCGTATTGTCCCTGGTTCCTTCCGTCGATGACGAGCCCGAGAGCACCAACTTGGAATGGAACGTATTTGATCATTTTCTGAACTGGCAGGCCCAGTTGAATGGCTCCCCCTACCGAAAGCTCCTCGTTGCCCGGACGGGTATCTTTGGCGGTTGTAAGAAGTGTTCGTCCGTCGTGGAGGCTGTACTGGAGCTTTCCGCCAGGGACCATTTGTTTTCCGATGATCTTGCAGATCTTGAAGGTGGTTTCCTTGTCCTGGGCGGCCGACAAAACCAGCCCCCTGTTAGGCTTCGGGAGTGCGCGATATGCTTGGGGAATGCCTTCGATCTGGACGATGTCCATCAATCCAACTGGGAAGCGTCTGTCACGTCGGACGATGCCGTCGACTTTGACTTTTCCTGCGCTTATGATCTTGATCGCTTCTCTTGCGATGTTTGCTAGTCCGAGAGATTCTCGTAGGATAACGAGAAGTGGCAGGCTCTTTTCTCGGGCGTGTGGGCCGGGTCTTGTTCGTGGGGCCCAGGAGTGTTCTTTGCGGTGGATCGGCCAGAAGCCTGGTGAGGGTTCTCGTTTGAGCTGTCTCGGTCCGAACTTTCTCGCCATGTCTTATTCCTCTTTTGCTCTTCTTCTCTCGGTAACGAGACCGCTTCGCCATTTGTCGGAGAGGTTGAGATTTGTTAGCCTGACTTTGGTAACGTGGATCGGTAGCTGAGAGGAGATGCCTGCGGATTTCTCTCGCGACATTCCTTCTACGAAGATACGTCCGTTGGAATAGTCTACTCGCTGGACCTTTCCTTCTAGTCCAGCAAAATCTCCTCTCATGACGCGGACGCTGTCTCCAGTCCGTACTGGGAGGCGTCTGATGCCGTGGTTCTTTGTGAGGTCGTCGCTGAGTCTTGCTCCGAGCATTCGTCGTCGGCGTTGGTGGGTGGCGTTGAAGAACATCTTTCTCTGTTTACTCGGTTTAGAAGTGACCATTTTTTTCAAATCACCGTGCTCGCTAGGTTCGCGACCCGGGGCCATCGTTCAGCGGCCTCTTTGGCGACTGGTCCGCGGATTTCTGTTCCTTTGAGTTCGCCTTCGGGGGTCATGATGACTGCGGCGTTGTCTTCGAAGCTGAGGCGTGTTCCGTCGGGTCGTCGAATGGCCCGGGCTTGTCGTACGACGACTGCTGGAAAGACTTGTTTTCTAAGGTCTGGCGCGCCCTTCATGACTGTAATCATGATCATGTCGCCTACGCAGGCTGCTGGGACGCGGCGCATTCGTCCATGGTAGCCGCGGACGTTTATGAGCTTGAGTTCTTTAGCTCCTGTGTTGTCGGCGCAGTTCATTCGGCACCCGAGCGGCAGGCCGCGGGCGACTTTGGGGCGGTATTCTATCATTCCCCGTGCGCTAACGGCTCGGGTCTTTGGCGCGGGCGTTAGGCGGCGCCTCCTGTCTTTTCAACTACGACAAAGGTGACTTCTTTGCTTAGGGGTCTGCACTCCGCTATCGTGACCTTGTCGCCCTCTGCTGCGGAGATGCAGGGGGGGTTGTGTGCGAGGGTTTTGCTTCTTCGCCGTTCGTATCGGCTGTATTTCGTGTAATAGTGAAGATAGGCTCTCTCGACCGATACTGTCTTGGGGGATCGTGATCCCGCGACCGTTCCTTCAAAGACTCTTCCTCTGACGGAGAGGTGTCCGTGGAAGGGGCAGAGGGGATCGTTGCAACCGGTCTTTGGGGGCTTGACGTCGAGGCCAGTGTTTCGTGTTACCATTTTCGCAATCCCTTCTTGACGCGGTCTTCTGGCCGGAACCGTAGAGCTGAGATGTCCAGCTCAACTGTTTCCATCGGCAGTTGCGCGCGGAATCGTGTTCCCTGTTTCTGTATCTGTAAGAGCTTCCCGTTCTCTTGGAGCGTGAACGTGTTCATCGTCTCGTCCCGGATGAGGCCTTCAACCCCTTGAAACACTTGGTTAGCAGACTCTATGATCTTGATTTTGAGTCCGATCCATTCGTGTGCGCTGATGTTCTGTGACGTTATCAGTCTAGGCGACCTCTGCCTGTGTTGGTTCTGTTCTCGAGTTGTCCTTTGTTAATAGACGGGCGATGGTCTTGCGGAGTTCCCGGATACGGGCAGGGTTCTCGACTGTGCCGCCGGATTTGACTGATGTCCGGATGGATGTTAGCTCGGCTCTCAACTCAGTGACTTTCTTCTGTCGCTCTTCGGGGAGCATTTGTTCTAGCTCACGCTTTCTCAGAACTGGCAGTTTCCTCTTCCTCCTTGTCTTCTAATACAACGGCGACATCGTTGTTGGGCGTGGCTTCAACTGCGACTGGAGCGTCCAGAACAGGGGCGACTTCCGTTTGTTCTGTCGAACTTGTCTCCTGGACTGTCGGGGTTGTTTCCGCGGTTGCTGGTTGTGCTTGTTGCGGTTTCATTATGGGCTTGTCAATATACTCTGTTTGTGGTGGTAGTATACGGACATTAATTCCGAAAAGACCCTGTTTCAGCTGGACATCAGCGACTGCTGACTTTACACTCTTGAGGACAGGGTCTCCAACGCGCGGGAGATATCCGGCCTTGAATTTTTCGAATCTTGATCTCTCGGTTGTGAGTTTTCCGCGGATTGTTAT
>CAYRXJ010000062.1:0-8222 GCA_964428235.1 uncultured Candidatus Bathyarchaeia archaeon
CAAAATCGACCTAGAGAAAGTCCCGGTCCACGACTTTGGAGACGTTGATGTCCTCGAGGACCTCGAAGACACCCTCGACCGGGTCCGATCGGTCTGCCAAGAACTGATCTCGGGAGGCAAAATTCCCTTGATGGCTGGCGGGGAACATTCAATCACTAAGGCTGCAGCAGACACGTTTCCGAAAGATACTGGTATTGTGAATTTTGATGCTCATCTCGACTTAAGAGACGAATTCCTTGGCGAGAAACTCTCACACGCCACCTTCATGCGACGAGTCGCCGAGAACCTCGGTTCGGACCACGTGATGGAGGTCGGCATCCGAGCTCTATCAAAACCTGAACTAGACTTCACCCAGAAATCAGGGGTAACCGTGATTACTCCACAAGAGATCAGAAAAGCCGGAGCAACCCCAACATCGGAACGAGTCAAGAATTTTCTCTCAAAGTTCGCTCACAGCTATGTCACCGTCGACATAGACGTGTTAGATCCTGCTTTTGCTCCGGGTGTCGGAAATCCGGAACCAGACGGGCTATCGACGGACGAACTTCTAACCATGCTCGAAGCCGCTATGCAAACAAAGATAATCGGACTTGACCTCGTAGAAGTCTCCCCACAGCTAGACTCCGGTCAAACCGCAGCGGTAGGTGCAAAGGTCATATTCGAGGCGATTGCCGCTCTCTCAGCACGGAGCCAAACACCGTGAAACTGGACAACTACATTACAACATCCACCTCGAGAGTCAAAAGCGACAAGAACACACCCAGAGCAAAGTTCGAAGACCTCAAGAAGATAGCCGAAAAAACGCTGAAACAAGGTCAGGCCCTCCACTCGAGCGCCGACCTCAATGGCATAACAGTCGAATTCCACGGAAATAGCAGACACCAGTTCGACTTTTGGGAACTCAATTGGAACAAGGCCACAAAATCCTCTCACGCCGATGCCAGAATCTTCTCAGTAAACGGAGTCGCGGGGTTTGAGCCTGAAGCTTACTATTGCCCTGAAACAAGCGAATCCATTTTCTTCAACACTGAATACTATGGGCAGTGCAAGAGCTGGGCCTTGGGTATGGCCGCGGCAATCATGGAGGAGAAAAGAAACACTCACTCGATTCATGGCGCTTGCGTTGATGTTTCCGGCCGAGGAGTAATCATTGTAGCCCCAACCGGAACAGGAAAGACAACTCAAGCGTTCAAGCTGATGGAGTTGCCCGGCGGTCGAATCGTCGGGGATGATTGGGTATACATTGACCACAGCGAAGGAGACCGACTGGGTCACCTTGTCGGAAGACAGCCAGAGAAGAGTCTCTACATGAGAACAGAGACTCAGATGAGCAAGCCTTGGCTAAGGAAGATCTTTGACGAGAGCAAATGCGAGAACATCACGCCGACAAAAGAAAAGTGCGAGTATACTTCCGGACTTTCCGGCTGCAAACTCACGAACACTACTTGCGTATTCAATGAAAACCAGCACTGGTGCTACTACGCGTTCGGGAACAGCAGGGCACTCGTTCCACGAGAAAGACTGTTCGGGCCTGGAAAAGTTACAGATCAGGCCAAGATTAGGCTCCTCATTCTACTGAGGAGAGACGACAAGAGTCCTGCAGAAGTTTATCTTGATGCAGACGAAGCCATACGTGTCCTTCGGAAAGGAGAGTACATGGTCCGTCCGGGCGCGGGTCCAAAGGAAATGTGGGGCAAACTATCAGGCGAACCTTGGTACAACCCGTACTTACTAAGGCTCGACCACGTCCGCCAAGAGCAATTCTTCCGGCGGATGATCACCAAATTCCAAGTAAAGTGCGCCCTGCTGAATACCGGAGTAGACAGCATCGAAGGTACTCACGAGCGAATCATATCACTTCTAAAGGATGCGGGAAGCTAGGTCAACCAAGGACCGAATTCTCACGAATTGTATATCATAAGTCGGCTATACTAGGGCTCGGCAATCGGACTCGCTGCCACCTTCTTTAGCTGCGCCTGGTACATCTCAACAAGCTCATCGGTAGTAGTACAGTCTTCGGGGGACTTGTCATCACGGTATTTTCCAGTGAACCTAGGGAATCTTATCGCTAAACCCGCACCTGGCTTGATCTCGCTCATGCCTGACGTGTGAATTGGACTCAAAGTGATTTCTGCTCCAACGATTTCTAATACCAAGTTCGGGACGAACCAGACATCTGGCTCCAGCTTAGATTCGACACGAGGATGATTGTGATCAATCTTGAATCTCTCCAGAATTTTGGGTAGCTTTTCAAGATCTTCGTCTGTGAATCCAGAGCCGCACTTGCAAACCGTCCTGAACATGTCATTGGCTTTGTCGTATCCGGCCAACAGTACTGCACCATAGGTCCCACCTCTGCGCCCTCTTCCCGCAAACGCACCTACGACAACAAGATCAACGCTGTCCTGCATCTCTGACTTGTATTCACGCTTGTATTTGATCCAAGTCCACCCTCTCGCTCCAGCTTTGTAGATCGAATCCGGTCCGGTTGACTTGATCATCAGCCCTTCACAGCCATCGGCCACTGCCTCTTGCATGAACTCGTCAATCTGCTGAGGGCTTGTGCAAATTCGCTGCTCAGAGAGGCGAGCCTTCGATCCATCCATGAGAAGTTCGTTAAGCCGTTCTCTTCTGTCTAGATAGTGATGGTCTGTGTAATCAACTCCATCGGTGAACAACAGGTCGAAAGCAAAGAATGCAATGGGAATCTCCTTGATGGTGCGTTCGAGATCGTATTTTCGACCTCGCCTTTGAGAGACCAATTGAAAGGGCAGAAGGTCGCCCGTAATCGAGTCTATGGGAACTGCCTCCCCTTCCAGGATCGTAGGGTTTTCTTTGTCGAGACTGGATCTTAGCAATGTCTCAATGTCAGGAAACTGAGCGGTGATATCTTCGAGCCGCCGAGAATATAGCTTGAACCCCTCTTTGGAGAGATGCGCCTGGATCCTTAACCCGTCGTACTTGTATTCAGCAGCGCAAGTACCATTCATTTTAGCGAGGATCTCAGACGCGCTGGAAAGTCGTTCGGCCAGCATTGAGCGAATAGGTCTCCCCACGGCAACTTTGAGTGATTCTACCGCCTTTACGCCACCAGCCGCCAGTATCTTAGCAACGTAGCCAAGGTCTGACGAACGGTTGTAGGCTCGCTCCAAGGCTGGTCTCGACTTTTTCCCCTCTGCGAGCGAGATGGCGAGAGCGTCAAGAATCGTCATGTCAGCTACGCCTAGCCTCAAGTGTCCCAGTGCCATTCGAGTGACATATTTCGCCTCGAGTGGGGAGGCTTTTGCGATAAGCCCGGTGAGGCGTTTGAGTTTAGAGTCGATCGAACCTTGGCCAGTTTCGTGTGCTATCTTGTCAAACTCATTGTAGACCTCGTCTATGGTGAGACCTTCTTTTTGAAAGGACGCTTGACTTTTCCGGCTCAGAATTTGCTCGGCAACAAGTCCTAGGTCTCCAAGCATCTTGTACGACGTCTCGACTGCGTCTTGGGTTTCCCCAGAGACTCTTGAAAGAACTCGGAAGAGGAGCTTTTCGGCAACTCCTAGTTCAATTCCGAGGAAGTCTGGGTTTAGTTTCCCTTGTGTAAGATAGACAATTCTGTCGATAATCGTTTTGGGCGTCGCTTGTAGGAGCTCGACGAGCAGGCTCGTTATTTCTAGCCTCTTCGTTGTTGCTTCAATCTTGGAATAGGTTTCGACGATCTCTGAGTATTGCATGTTCTCGGAGTGGTCGATTGTTGAAGAGGAGGATTCTTAACTTGTCACCTGAGTCCCCGCGATTCCCTCGAGGGCTGGACTAAGGTCTTCGAGACTTGCAATGATGGATCTGTTGCCGCCGTGTTTGAGGAACCTAATGGCTGCTTCTACTTTTGGTCCCATGCTCCCTTTGGCGAAGAATCCTTGCAACGCATACTTCTCAAGCTCGTCTCGACTAGTCTTCTCGATTAGTTTCTGTTCGGCTCGCCCATAGTTGAGGTATGCACCTTTGACATCTGTGAGAATGGTGAGAGTTTCTGCGTGAATCGACGATGCGAGTCTCTCGGCTGCCAGATCCTTGTCTATAACTGCATCCACTCCCTCGAGGTAACTGCCCTTTTCTATGACAGGTATGCCGCCTCCTCCACAGGCAATCACAACGCTTCCATCGTCGACCAAAAGCTGAATGGCCTCTTTCTCAACAATTGACTTTGGATCTGGAGATGGAACGAATCTACGGTATCCCCGACCTGAATCCTCTTCAATGGTCAGATCGCTTCTCTCCCTCAGCAAGAGATCTCTTTGTTCTTTGGTGTAGAAGGGACCTATTGGTTTAGAGGGATGACTGAACGCGGGATCCTTGGTGTCAACCAGCACCTGAGTGACGATTGTTACAACTGACTTTTTGCTTCCGATTCTGGCTAACTCATCTCGAAGAGATTGCTGAATCATGTATCCTAGGAATCCCTGAGTTTCTGCGCCGCATGCAAACAGCGGAAACTGGGGTACTTTGGCCGCTCCCATTTCATGTCGGATAACCGTGGCGCCGATCTGTGGACCGTTTCCATGGGTGATTACAATTCTGACACCATTGTCTAATAGAGCAGCGATCTGAGTGGCTGTCGACCTCACATTCGCGTACTGCTCCGTGAATGTTCCTCGCTGTTTGCCTTGAAGGATTGCGTTGCCTCCGAGGGCAAGAACAACGATCGGATCACTACGGCTCATGGTCTCACTTGCCTAGAAGGCTGCCCAGAGGGCCGGTTCCTTTTGTTTCTAACGTTCCGCGCAATCTCTCGAACGAGTATCTACTAGTTGTCTTCGGTGCGCATCTCAGTCGGTCGAGAGCTTGTTGTTGCCCTTAAAGGATACCCACTCTTTGAAGACTAGCAACCCTCCAAGAGAGAAACAGGGCATGCCCCAGGATATTTTTGGATCGAGGAGTTGATCGAAAATGCCCGGCTGTTCTGCAAACGATGATGAAGAGGTTAATCAGTATTACGTTAGGGGGGAGTTCTATGATTGGGTGACAGATCCTAAAGCGCTGGAACGAATATTCCACTGGGGAAGGTCTACGGTCGCAAAGCGATTAGTTCGAAGGTTTGGGAAATCATATTTCGCCATAGATATTGGATGCGGAACTGGATTAATAACCCGGTTCATTCGATCCTCCATTGTCATTGGTTTAGACATCAATCGGTGGAACCTCGAAAAGGCAAAAAAACGAATTCCGAGCGCCGACTTCATCCAGTGCGAGGTCAATTACATGCCGTTCAAAAGCGGTCTTGTAGACTTCGCTGTTTGCACTGAAGTAATTGAGCACATTTATCGCCCCACCCGAGCCCTGAGGGAAATTGGAAGGATATTGAAGCCAACAGGGACTCTGATCGGTTCTGTTCCAAGCAGCAATCCTCTTTGGAAGTTCCGTAACATTCTAAGCGTGACTCACCCTCAATCAGAGCCTTTCCACAACAATTTCTCGAAAGAGCAGCTCCGGGACTTGTTGTCCAGATTCTTCGAGAAAACAAATCTCTTTTATGAGAACCTTCTGATGAACTTGTTCTTCTCTGCCCAGCAACCCAAGCGTTCGACAGATTGGTCCTAATGTGTCGAACTTCGCTGGTTGTTAAATAGAAGTGTCATTGGTCCACCGATATTCCCAATGTATCCGTTTCCCGGGTGGCGGCGAATAATCTTCGTTGCCGTACTAATCGTTGTCATAGTCATCGCTCTGGCCCCCTCAATCACAGAAGGGACCATCAATGTTCAGATCTTTGGGGTCTCGCCTTCGGGAGGAATAAGCCATCTTTACGTCAAGTTCACGAGCCTCGAGGTTCATACACATGGCTTCGGATTTGGCACCGGATGGGTCAGCATCAACGAGACGACCCCACAGGTTGATCTAATTCATTCTTCTGACTTTTTGCCGAACGTCATCGTTTCCGCTCAGATAACATCTGGCCGGTACGACTCAATACGACTGAGGATGTCAAACTCCACTGCGCTTTTTGCGGGAACCAAAATTTCCTTTCCGAGGGGGTCTGCTTTGACCGCAAATTTCACTCTTCCTATTTCGCCAAATGGGTTTGGGAATGTCCTGTTGGTCGTTAGTTTTGATGATTCATTAGTTTTCGCAAGCCCAGCTTCTCTTTCGTTGCAGGTCGTTCAAACCTCGGTTGTGTGAAAGTTCAGCGAAATGGTCAAATTGGTCTATGGAATAGCGAGAATCCCATGTGTGTAATCGGGAAGAATCAACTCGTCAACCTCATCAAAGCCCACAAGTGTATTCATCCGTTTGATTATGCTTTACTGGATGGAGATGGATACATTCTCACAGTCAAAGAGGAACGTACCCTTCATTATCTGGAGCATCAGAATCTGGTTTCCAACGAAGTCGTTTTCACACCTCCAGATTTTGTCGCTCACCTCACTGCGAAGAGCAAATATGGTCGAATGGGCCTTTCGTTTCTTAACGCGGCTAAAGTTCACAGCGGGTTCATCGGCCGCCTCGCTCTCGAGCTCGTGAACCTCAGTAACGAGAGACAACCAATTACGATTCGAAGAGGCGACCCGTTAATGCATATGGAGTTCATGAAGAGAGAGGGAGAAGCTTCGCCCTACAATGGTGGATATATGTTCCAATTCATGAGCGAAGACGAGATCGCGGAATACATGTCAATTCTATCCAGAGACTTCCAGACTCTGTTTCCTAAAGACTACTTGACGAAAGCTGCACAGGCGCGTGTCGCACTAGTCAGCCAGATCTGAGTTCGGGATCAAATAAAATGGAGGAATTCTCCACCCCTAATGGGTTCTGCGCGGCCAACCATTCAAGAATTTGACGAAAGTTGCTCCAGGATGCGCCTTAGGCGTTCGTCTTGGATGCCATCCCTCGCAGAGGCGAGGAACTCCTGGAGCTTCTTGCCTTCGAGGCCCTTCTCAGCGTATTGTTTCGCTTGAAGCGCCATTTCTATCTTGTCGAGCTGATGAACGAGTTGTGCTTCTTGAGTCCTCCCGGTTTCCAGCTCGGTCCAGAGATCGGCGTATGATTTGCGCAGTTGGTCTGGGACGGATGAGAGAAGCGTCGCGCGAGCTAAGCTTTGTTGGGCATGAACATTGGATGGTCCTTTGGACTCCTTGTCTTTTGGGGTAAAGTCCCCAGTAATTGATTCGTCTAGGTCGTGGAGTAATGCCAATTTTAGCATTCTTTCAACATTGTAGCCGCGGGTTTCACCTTCCATCATGCAGATAAGCGCAAGGGCATATGAGTGATCCGCAACAGACTCAGTCCTCTGAAGTCTCAAGGATCGAAGCCATCCTCTGCGGGGTTCTGACTTGAGTTTCGCGGCAAATTCCCAGAATCTAACCAACTGCTCCAAGATTCTATCTATTTCGGATAGCTTCGCAATCTCTAAAAACCCTTCATGACGTAAACAGCTAAGTCGTCTGCTTACCTAAGGTGTGACGACTTTGGTTAAGAAAATACTCACCAGATTCGCCGTGGCAAAGAAACCTGCGAAGTCAGAAGGCACCCAGTACAGATCCCCCAGGATTTACCTCCCAACGAAATTCACCGATGATTCCAGCTTTCCGTTCAAAGAAGGAGATCTTCTCGCGATCAAAGTCGACGGCCGAAAACTGGTCGTCCAACGAGCACCTCGGACTATTGTAAAGGGACCCGGATCAGAAGCAAATCGCTAGTTATCTGTCAACCCTTCGAACCATGTCAGAAGAGAAGGTTCAACCCTAGAAACTCGGTTCTCCGAAGTAAACGCGATTCTTGTATGGTCAGCAAGAAACCCAAAGCAACCCCTTGCGGTTCCTGAGAAACGATGAGAAAAAAAATGAAGAGGCGCCTATCTCGAGTCCGAGACCTCCTTCAACTAGTTTGGTCAGACAGGTTAGTCGGGTTCGGCATTGTCTCCGAACCAGCTCCATTTATGGTTCGCCGTCCACTAATTTGGAGGATTGGCAATGCTCCAGTAAATTGGAGAGGAACACATTATGTCGATCCTTGTCAAGAAAAGTCCCGAGAAACCGGGAACAGAGTGATACGACACTTTTTCCCTAGAAAATCGCGTTTTCCTTCGTGAAAAATCTTCGGGGGATAGGGTTGGGGGTCCTCACTAAAAGAGAGGGACAATGCCCCCAAAAAGAGCCCGCAATGGGAATTGTTGAGTGCTGTAAGTGGTTTCGACATGAAAAGGCTAGCCGTGAGAGCGAAAGGATCCACACATTTCTGATTTG
>CAYRXJ010000063.1:0-8180 GCA_964428235.1 uncultured Candidatus Bathyarchaeia archaeon
CTTCATAGCGGCAAGTCCCTCTTCGATTGTGAGAAACTGCATTCCGAGCACTTTTTCAGATTTGGCGACATTCAGACAGCTGTTCTTCGGTCTATGAGCTAGTTGTTTGAACCCGGCAGAAGTGACTGGTTCCACTAGTTTCTTCGAGTAACCGAAGGTCTCAGCAATCTTAAGCGCGAATTCGTAGCGGCTGACGCAAGATCGTCCGGCCGTGTGAAATATCCCGTTCTCTGGGAGTCGTACTAGTCTTAGTATGGCATCTGCAAGATTATCAGCAAAGGTTGGTGAACCGAACTGATCCGTCACGGCTTTTACCGTCTCACCTTTGGCAAATTTTTCGAGGACAAACATCGCGAAGTTGATCGTTTTTCCTGAACTAGATCGAGTTTCAGTGGACTCTAGCTTGTTCCAGCCATAGATGACGCTTGGTCTTGCTATGGCATAACTCGAGGCTTGCGTCGAGACTCGCTCGGCGTCGAGCTTTGTTTGCGCGTAGTAGCTTTGGGGAGTCGGATGGTCAGCCTCACCGTAGGGTCCTGACTCTCCGTCGAAGACATAGTCGGTGGAGAGTTGGATAAGACGAGACCCGAATTTCGATGCTGCTTCTGAGAGAGTTCTCACTCCATCGACATTAGTCCTGCTTGCCTCAAGTCGATGGGTCTCACAATAATCCACATTATGTAGCGCAGCTGTGTTCACTATCGCAACTGGCCTGATTTTCTCAACAAGCTTAGTTGTAGTCGCAGCGTTTGTAATGTCAAGCTTGTGGGATTGGAGATTAGGAAATGACCTTGCATTATGAGTTCCATAGACTTCGTAACCGAATTCATGAGCTTGCTCCAACACTTTGGAACCAACGAGTCCAGTCGAGCCAATAACAAGGAGACGCATGGTCGATAAGGGTCGACTTCCCACCGTAGGTTTTTCAATCTTGGTTATACTCCGGCACAATAGAGGTCTGAGGTCTGGTCATCCTGATAACAGGCGGATGTGGTTACATCGGTTCGAAACTGATTCGCGATCTAGCCGAAAATCGAGACTTTGCAGGTGATACAATTAGAGTCTTAGACAATATGATGAGAGAGCGATACGTCTCGTTAATGGATCTACCACTCAGGGCGAATTTCGAGTTTATGGAAGGGGACGTTCGAAAGGACGAGGATCTCGATCGCGCCTTCCATGACGTAGATACAGTCATAGACTTGGCCGGAATTACGAACGCCCCCGCCTCATTTGAGAGAAAGGAGCTAACTTTCGACGTCAATGTTCGAGGAGGAAAAAAGGTTGCAGAACATGCAACCAAGTCAGAGGTTAACAAATTCGTTTACTCCTCAACAGCAAGCGTGTATGGGCCTACGACGGGTCTAGTTGACGAGCATCATCCTTGCAAGCCAATCTCACCATACGGCGAGACCAAGCTCCAGGCCGAGGCTTTCTGTTTAAAGGCGGCGAAAGAAAATGGGCTTGATGCTACGGTTCTTCGACTCGGTACCGTCTACGGTTACTCCATCGGGATGCGGTTCGACACTGTCGTCGATCGATTCGTTTTCCTGGCATGCATCGGGGCGCCACTGACCGTTTGGGCTTCTGCCCGAACCGAGAAAAGACCATACTTGCACGTCGCGGACACCTCTAGAGCGATCCTTTTCTCACTCGGTCGATCCGACATGTATGGCGAGATCTACAATGTCGTTGGGGAGAACGCTTCGATTAATAGGATAATAGAGGTTATCAAGACTCAAGTCGAGAGCGTTCGAGTGACCATTACGCCGTCTCCAAGTCTGAACCAGGTTTCTTACGAGCTAGACGGATCTAAGATCGAGAGACTCGGTTTTGGTCCGGTGCACTCGCTCGAAGAAGGGGTAGGGGAAATTGCCGAAAAATTTAGGCGACTGCACAGGCAAAATGGGTCTTTGGAGTCTCAACGACCAGTCCTGAATGAGCCAGCTGTACCATAGTCATAGGGGTCTAAAGGCTCACGTACGTGCTCTCTCCTACTACAAAACTTCGGCCCTTTGGGCGTTGCTGGCGGTTTGCCCTTATCTGGGAATTTCGTCCGATGATGCTGTCGACGATTCGATCAGAACAATCTATGAATGCGCCATCTAGAACGATACTATTCTCTATCTCAGTCCCTACTATCCTCACTTCGTCTCCGATTGAAGTGTACGGTCCTACGTAAGAACCGGGCCCAATCTCGGAGCCCGTACCGATGACGACAGGTCCTCTTATGGTACTTCCCTTTCGAACGACCGAACCCTTGCCCAAGTCGACAGGGCCCACGGTGGAGGATCCTTCTTCAAGAGACCCTTTGATTGACGGTTCCAGATCTTTCAGCACAAGCTGGTTCGCCTCTAGAATGTCCTCAGGGCGACCCGTGTCTTTCCACCAGCCCGATGTCTTGTGGAAGCCAATTCGTCTGCCTTGTTCAAGTAGCCCTTGGATAGCCTCGGTTATTTCGAGTTCCTCTCTCCAACTTGGTTTCAGATTCTCTATCACCGGAAAAATAGACGAGTGCAGGAAATAGACCCCCGCTAGGGCATATTCGCTGATAAACTGTTTTGGCTTCTCGACGAGTCTGACGATTCTTTCCTCCTCGATTTGTACCACGCCGAATCTTCCCGGATCCCTTACTTTTGAAAGAACCACCATAGCATCAACATTAGACACCGCGAACTCCTTTGCGAGTCTCGGGATACTCTCCTTCAGAAGGTTGTCACCGAGATAGACCACGAAAGGGGCGTTCCCGAGAAAATCCTTGGAGACGAGCACGGCATGAGCAATTCCTCGAGGCGCTGGCTGATTGATGTAGGTAATCTTGACTCCGAACTTTGACCCGTCGCCGAGAGCTTCGACAATCCCTTCCTGTACGGGACCGAGGACAATTCCGATTTCCTCAAGTCCCGCACTTCGTAGCTGATCAAATCCGTACATTAGCATGGGTTTGTTGGCTATCGGGAGCATGTGCTTGTTGCCAGTGTAGGTGAGTGGTCTGAGCCTGGTTCCGTGACCACCCGCGAGCAACAATCCCTTCAACGCAACTTCTCCAGTTCTTACCGGTTTCAATCCACTACGTTCTTGCGTACCCTACCGGATACTCGAGTCGACTAATAAATGCCAGCGATGTTTTTTCGTCGATAGATGTCAGCCAGCTTCAGCATGCTTTAAAGCTCCGGTCGGTCGTTTGCTTCCAAAACTGATCAGCCAGTGCTGGAGTCTCTAATAGTCGTCACAGCCATATCAATAGCGTTCAGTGTGCCAGTCCTGATCTCATCTTACTACACGGTCATACTCTTCTTCAGTTCGCTCTTCTACCCCAGGTCTCCCACTGAGATCGGATCTGCTCCGAAGGAGTGGCCGACCGTTTCAATTCTGGTTGCCGTATATAACGAGAAATTTGTCATTGAGAAGACCCTTGACGCACTACTAGACCTGGATTATCCAAAAGAGAAGTTACAGGTTATCGTAGCTGATGACTCAACCGACGAGACCAGTCAAGTGATAGATCTGAAGATCTCCCAGCTCGGTAATAGGGGGCTAAACGCACAAGCATCCCGACGTGCGTCCCGCGCAGGATACAAGAGTGGAGCGTTAAATCACGCATCGCCATTGTTGGAAGGCGAGTACACTCTTCTCTTGGATGCGGACTCGAAAGTTACTCCCACTGTTCTTCGTAGAGGTCTCTCAGCCTTTGGCGCAGACTCGAAGATCGGCTTTGTTTCGTTCAGAGTCGCACATTACAATCGGGAACAGAACATGATTACAAGGCTCTTTGCCCTCCAATTAGACCAAGGCGATACGATCTCGAAAATGGGATCATACTCACTCAATGCACCCTTTTCTTTTCAGGGAGGCTATACCCTCGTTTCAACCCCCTTGATGAGAGAAATTGGAGGGTGGACCAACGACTCCATAGTCGATGACGCAGATCTCTCTTGCAAGATCTATTCGAAGGGTCGCAGAGGAATATACCTAAGCGACGTCAGGATCTTTGGGGAAGATCCCTCGACCCTTGAAGTCTGGAAAAAACAAGCGACAAGAGTGGCACAGGGCTGGGCCAAATGTGCTAGATCAAACTGGCGAAATATTCTAGGCTGTCCCAGTATCTCTGTCTGGAGACGGATTGCCTTGCTCCTCATGTTGCTGGGACCGTTTTCGGCCTTGAGCTGGATCGTCGTTACGTTCAGTTCTGCCATTGCTCTCATGCTAGGAGTCACCACTCCCGCAGGTTCCATTTTCTCCAGCACACCCTACGTTGTTATTGTTACTGTTCCAGTTCTCGTCTTCTTTGTCTCCGGTGCATACGCACTGTGGGTTCAGAAGATTCTGACCACGGGCCGTTTGCTATTACTGCCTCTAATTTCCTACACGAGTTCAGGACTGATAACAGCCATTTCTGTTGGGTTTCTTAGCGGCATCGCGGGCAAGCCTGGAGCGTTCTTTCGTACCCCTAAGAGGGGGCCAGATCCGAGCAGAGACAATTCGAAATACTTCGACGAAATTCGCTTCGACCGAGTCGCTGTCGCTGAAGCCATCCTTGCGATTACTTCCATTGGACTTAGTATCGCAATCTTGCAGAAAGAGGTGTGGCTGCTCTCTTTGTCTCTGCTAGGATACGGGGTTTTGACTCTCAAATCGATGGGCCTCTCTCGTCTCTTTGGAAGGCGCCTAAATGCTGCCTAGATTGTTTTCTTTTGCCGAGAGTGGAAGACGACTCCACGAAGCAGATTCATGAACCGTCTGTTAGGCGCGAGGACTGCAAGAAGGATGATTGAGAAGGATAACGACAAAGTTGCCCACCCGAGCGAAGTTGACTGGATTCCAACTGGAAACTCATTGGCAATCACTGTCACGTTGGTGTATTCGGATCTGCCTCCGAAATATGCTCCTTGATTATAGTTTCCGAGAACAAGTTTCGAAAAGTTTCCATCGTTCAGTTGCCGAGTTGAGCCATCAAGTTGAACGGTCCTTATTCTTCGAGAGTAGCTTTCTGTGAAATTGTGCCATTTCGTGTCTATGTTTGAAAAAACCACTCTAGTGTTATGGATACTGTCTGAGTACTGCACGTATTCGGACGTCTGATTCCTTTGAACTGTCAAAAGCCCGTCAGTCATGTTGGCTAAGATGGAACCTGTTCTTCCAGGAAGCAACGCTCTGAACCTGAAACTGAGATTGATCATCCATGAGGCAGATTGGTGAAAGCCGTTGACAGTGTCTTGCCATCCTCGGTAGACATATCCAGTCGAGCTGTTCGAGTCTGAAAGATCAAGATATCCCTGCAAAGGGTTAATGGAATAGTTCCCTCTTCCGCCGAATGCCCACTGATAATCTAACGTAGCCGTGTGGAAAGTGTCGGTAAAATGGAAACTTGTCCCGTTGACGAACGGATATTCATGCGGCTCAAAGTTGGCGTACAAGGCTGTTCCTGTCCACGAGAAGATTATTAGGATGCAAAGAGATCCGAGAAGAACGAGTCGGGCCCTAGATGGCCCTTTTGCCCGCGATCGGCCCGCTAATTCTTGTTGAGGAGAAGAAGCAGGTTGAATGCTCTTCCCTCGTACTGCGCGGAAAAAGAAGAACACGTTTAGCGCGACGCTAGCCAGGAGAAGCGTGGTTACGAGTATCACTGGGTCGATCGAAGAGAGGGGGTAGGATCGAAAGAACACAACTTGTTGATGCAGTAGATGATCTGACCAATAGTATAGTCCCGTTTCGCCAGCGTTTCCATTATACCATCCTTGGAAGATTAGAGCCGTTACGAAAGTTAGAGCAGCTGTTAGTGTGCTGCCCCACATCCTGTAGTTATCGGCAGCGAGGATTGTGAAAAAAGGAATTCCCCATATCATGTAATTCAGTGATTGAGCGAAGATGGCGATGTTTATCCACAGAAAAACGAGGGCAATTCTCGAAAGCAGTCCAACCCGAATCAAGAAAGTCCATGCGAGAACCAGAAGTAGAGTCGCCAGCGATAAAGGCCCGAGCAAGCCACTTATGTTGGCAAACGGGAAGAGTGGATGTTGTCCTCCGACGCTTCTGACTATTAGCAGACTTAAGTACGATGTTGGATCAGAAACGAGGAATGGCGTGCTAACCATCGCCATCGGCAGTAATGAAGCAATTGAGTATGCAGCCCGACTTGTCGATGTGCCGATCTCTCTAACGAAAACCGGCAACAGTAGGAGCGGGTAGATCTTTGCGGCGACGCCGAGTCCGAGTAGTAATGCTGAGGTGACCAGATTTCGCTTTGTTGATTCGTTTTTTCCTTGTTTATACAAGATGAAATAGTAGAACGCGGCCACAGTGAATGTGATTGGAATTGGATCGTTGAAGCCCCCGCCGGCTGATTCGAAAATTACCAAAGGGTTGAACGCGTAAATCGCTGTATATTTGAGAGCCCTGCTTTGGGGGAAGTTGAGGAGAAGAATCTTGTACACGTAGAATGCGGAAATGATGTCCGCGACCGCCAGCGGGATCTTGAGTGTTGCTAGATATACCAGGGATGACCCTGTCAACGTCTTGGCGGCTAGAGCGGGTGCCGTGAATGCTAGGTATAGCGGGGGGTATCGCCAAGGATTGATGTTTAGGAGCGTTGGGTCATTGATCACAATGTGGTATGGATCGTTCCCTGAGAGGAGAAAGTTGGAGAACGCTCCAAAAGCCCAATAGTTGTAGTCGTCGTAGAGGAGAGGAATAATGACAAGCCTGGCGAGAAATGCCGTCGCGAGAATGAATGTCAGAGAGTCTGGTTTAACTGTCTCTTTCCAGGTATGAAGGGTCAAGCAGAGGGTACCGCTTAATCTCTTTGATCTTGAACTTGGACAAGCCTGCGAATCGAATAGCGAAGTTCGCCACTCCGAGCGCTAGTCTCCGCCCGAAAGTCAGTTCTTCGCTTCCAAGTATCATCGTAGGCGAAAAGTTCAGACTCTTGGCACTTGAACCGTTTCGTTGATGGAATCTCTCGTGCTTGCTCCACGCCTTTCTCATGCCGGCTAGCACCGCGAAAATGACTCTGAATGGAGTCAGCAGGAATTTGGAGTTTCTTGTCATTTTGAAGTAGACGAAACCCGCGTAAAGGTTCGAAAGAAGCCATAGAGGCAAGAGCGAGAGGACCTCTGATGTGTTAAAGACTGTGATGCCTGTCCAAACCGCGTTCCTTCTTTGAAAGAAGAATTTTGATGGTGAAATTAGACCCCAAGATCCCCCGCGTTTGTGTTGGAGTGTGGTGCTTGGCAGTACGGCAACTCGCTGTCCCATCAACCGGACTTGGAAGCCGAGGAGGACATCTTCGTAGTAGGCGAAGTAGTCGGGGTCGAATATTTCGTTGTCTAGCTTCCGGGCAAGGTCTTTCCTGAAAAGAAAGGCTGCGCCTGGAGGGCTCAACGGAAAGATCGGGTCATCGCTCGGAGAGAAGACTTCCTCTCTCGAGTGTGAATCCCAAGCGACCATCAGCACATTGGCATCTCCGCCCATAGAATCTATTCTCTTCTCATCATGAAGTAGTGCAGGGGACACGATTCCTACGGATGGCTCTCTTTGCATGTACCTTACAAGGGTCGTTAGCCAGAAGGGATCCACAGCGGTTATGTCGTTGTTTAGGACACCGATTATTTGGCCTTCCGCTGATCTGAGTGCGGCGTTTACTGCTCCCGTATATCCTAGGTTTGATGGCATTTTCACTATTCTGATTCCATAGTTACCGAATCTTTGCTTCACGTACTCTGCAGTTCCATCATCGCTGCAGTTGTCAACGAACAGTATCTCGAAGTTGGGATACGATGTCTTTACCAAGGATTCTATGCAGTCATCAAGAAGGCCTTGGAGTCTCGATTTGCCGTTATGGTTGATGACGAGCAAGGAAACGGGCGGGAAGGCCAGTTGAAGTCTTTCTCGGTGCTCGGCTGAAAGTGTGACTTCATTCTCAGCAAGTATTTTGATTGATTGCATCTCTTATTTCCTCGGCATATGAATTGTGATGCGTTTAGAATTCGTCCACATGAGGTTGTGTCCTTGTGATTACGATTTTGTACGGGGAGTTCTCTCTGTATTTTAGAGATAGCTCGACACTCGAAAGACAAAAACAGGCTTGTACCGGCTAGACTCGAATTTCGGTATTCGATATATCAGAATTCGATTGTCGATGTCGACTGAAGCGATTAAGAGGTTTTTTCACAGAAAATCCA
>CAYRXJ010000064.1:0-8179 GCA_964428235.1 uncultured Candidatus Bathyarchaeia archaeon
ACTGTCGACCCAAGCTTTGAGGTAGTTGAGCTGGGGTTCCGGCGGGCATCCTGGGGGATTGGCGGTATTTCCGTTGTTGCATGGCAGGCCTTGTGCTTGGCCTGGGAGGCCAGTCGCGTAGTTTCCGGGAAGCAATGAGTCATTGCCGGAGACAGTGAATGCTGGACTGTTCAAGACGGTCGTGCAAGTTGGATAATTGATGTTGACGCCTGATGAAGCAGCTCCTTGGTTGCATCCCGCTGTTCCTGATCCAGGACCTGGTGGTCCCGTGGACCCTGGGACTGGGATGAAATTGAAGAATTGTGAATATGACGATGATGCGTATGAGCAGGGTACTGTTGATGCCGAGACCAATCCATAGAAGATGTTGCTGTCTTCAACAGTTCCGCTCTGTGATCCGACTAGCCCGCCGAGCTGCGGAGGATTCTGGGGTAGACTGCCGCAGTAGCTCATTGTCCCTGAGCCTGATGTGAAGATGATGCTCTGGCCGCCGCCTGGTCCGACAACGTCGAAGTTCTGACCTGTGGCTGATGTGTAGAAGACTGGACCATCAGCACCATTCAATAATTGTCCGGTTGTAAAGTTCAACATCTGGTTTGGAGAGAGAGTTCCTGCTAGCTGATTGTTCAGATAGAGATTGAACGCAGTAATGTTGACTTCGCCGTTCGGCAGGGCCCCAGTGGTTCCTGATACTACAAAATCGAGTTTGTTGCCTGCCGTCTGAAACGACGGGGTGTATGAAGGAGGAATCATTGTTGCCATGTAGTTGTAAACCTGCGTGGTTCCAGGCGGACCCCATTCGATTGTGAAACATGAAGGGGTTGTCTGCGTAAGGCCGATTGCCAACACTTCCTGGATGAATTCCCCTGAAGGATCGAAGAAATTGTTCTGGTAAGTCCACTGATCGTTTGCAGTACACCCGAGAGTTGCACCAGTGAAGTATCCAACCGCAGAAAAGGTCTGATTGATCTGAACCCCAACATCGAGCAGGCTTGATGGATAAGATGCCCCCGCGGACTGGAATGGGAAGAGATTGTAGTTACTGTTCCCAAAACCAACAGGTGTGCAGTTCGCGCATGTTGACGCCAGAACGCTCTGTGGAAAAGCTAGGGTTACTGACCCTACTAGAGTTAGAACCACGACTAACGACAGGAGACGCATGAAATGGCGTTGACTAAGAAGCTCGATTATAAGCGAAGTTTTTCTACGCGATAATTTTGTCACTCAATATTATTGAGATTCGAGAATATTTTTTCTCGATATATCCACGAGATTTTTTCAGGAAACCCAACCCCTTCTCCACAATTCTATAGGACGAGTAGGAGGATGGATTGGAGTCGAACAGCTCAGTGCACAGTATATCTACGCGGGGATTGGTTGAGTTCTCGCGATCGGATTTCCGCATGTTGGACAGAAAGCGGTCGCCTGAAAGAGCAAGGTTCCGCACTTTGTGCACGCTCGGGAAGGCGCTTGAGGTACCTGCGCAACTGGTGTCGCTGGATTGATCGATACGCGTGGCAAGGGTTGGCTGGTCATTTGTGCGGCGATGTTTCCTCCGGCCGCGTATACTGCTCCTGACACCATGAGTCCGAGCCCGAGAATTGCTAGCGTTGTGAAGATGGGTGTCGCGCTTGTCCCGTTGAGAATTGCGAGTGAATTAGCCACACTCGCTGGGGAGCCTGTCGTGGCGGTCCCTGTTGCGGCGAGAAGATCTTGGAAATATGCGTAGTAGAATACTCCTGAGATGATTACGAGGGCTGCTCCGAGAACCAGGAGAATGGTTCCAGTCCACTTCATGTTTTCCGGTCTCAATTAAGAACCCTGGTAGGAAAGAATTCGACAATCGTACTAATGAAGACTCCTATTTTCATCCAGAACGGGTGCCCCGGCGATTCTTTCCCCGGACGACTGTTAACATAAAGCAGCAGGCGCCCAGCGCGACATGTCCGGTCAGAGGACTCTCTCTTTGGACGTGAGAGAGTTCGTATCGTCCGATTATCCGAGACTATCGGAGATACACAACGCCAACCACCCGGACTACACGCGTAGCAGCGAAGAGTACCGGACAATGGACGAAAGCCTTGACAGGTCGAAGTATTATCGTCAGAGATACGCGTTCTCAGAAAACAACCATACCATTGGCTTCGGTGTCGTGACTCATGTTGTTGACATGTATCATCCAAAGAAATTCTGGATCGAGCTGCTCGTCGACCCCCATGTTCAAGGAAGGGGAGTGGCCAGTGCCATCTACGAGAGACTGGACAAGGAACTGGCAAACCTGAAAGCGATAACAGCCTGGTCTGGAAGCAGAGAGAATCTTCCACGCCTCACTGCATTCTACCAGAAGCGCGGCTTCCAAGAAAAACAACGAGTGTGGGAGTCACGGCTTAACGTTCCGGATGCGGACCCGACAAGATTCCATGGCTACGTTGAGAGAGTTCAGAAACAGGGAATTACGTTCACGAATCTGACGGATGTCAGAGAGAATAGTCCTAGCTCACTCCACGAACTTCACGAACTTGTTCAATTGATTTCTTCAGACATGCCTCAACCGGCTCAGTTCACACCGATCTCATTTGAACAGTGGAAATCCTTCGAGTTAAAGAATCCAAATCTTCTTCCAGAAGGCTACATAATTGCAAAAGACGGTCCCAAGTACGTTGGGCTCAGCGCGGTTTGGCGGATTGAACAGGAACCAAAGAATGTCGTCCAAGGAAACACTGGGGTAAGGCGGGAGTATCGTGGCCGAGGAATAGCTGTCGCAATGAAGACGAAAGTGGTTGAGTACGCAAAACGATCAGGACTTCAGAAGATTAAGACTTGGAATGATTCTTCGAACGCGGCCATGCTTGCAGTGAACACAAAACTCGGGTTCAGGCGAGAGGTTGGCTGGCTGACATTGGAAAAAGACCTAGCGAAATAGAGTAGCCTGGCGAACGAGAAGATCTGTTTTTCTAGATGTGGAGGAAATTAGTGATGATTCTTGACAGCAGGACTGCGGTGACAGAGAGAATGATCGTTATCAGTTTCGCGAGGAGGTTGACATCGAATGGCCATGTTGGGGTGTTGGCCAGTTTCTTTTCGGTGATCTCGAGGTCTTTCAATTGTACTAGCCCGTTGATCGCAGTTTCAAGCTTCTCAAGCGTGGCTGGACCATTGCTTGTCTGTAATTGTCCGTTTTGTCTCATGGTTAGGAATTGTTGGTTGAGAACTTTCTGCTGAGCAGCCTTCTCAGCTTGCATCTTCTTGTGAACGCTGTTCAGAGGCAGAAAGAACATGATTACACCGAGAGCGAGGAGAATTAGGAAGAAGCCTTCGAAGCCGATGTTCCCGAAAACCGGGAGAAACGTCGTCAGTTGAATGAAGAAGAGAAGAGTGCCAACTAGATACGCGACGGTCAGGGATAGTGCCAGGTTTCCGACCGCTCTCGCGCCCATGAACCTGTCCTCCAGGAAAGATTTCAGCTTCAGAGGTGACTCTCCCAGTCTGTGTAGGCCCCAGCTTGCGAGCGCGTATTCCCAGATGAAACAGGAGAAGGCTGTGATCTCGATGATCTGTGTGAGTAGGTTGTAGATTCCTCCGAATGGGGCGCCGCCCCAAGAGGGGCTGGTTGATAGATACGCTGGAACTTCGATGATTATCGCGACAAGAAGGATTGGACCGTTAGCTGTGAGTCGTCCAAAGATCGGTTGGTAGGCCTGTTCTCCCTCTGCCACTATCGAGGCAAGACTAGTTTCCGCCGCAAGGACCCTAAACCGCAGATAACGAACTACATAATAGAGATAGAAAAGCAGGAAAACGCTCGATACTTCGTTACCATGATTCGGAGACTGAAGCGGGAAACTAAACGCGGCGTAATTTGCAGCCCGGAAACCAATTGGACCGAGGATAATCGTCCAGGCAAGAGCAGCATACGGATACCTCAACGGTATCAGCATGACAAACCTCTCGATGAGACTAGGCTTCGCTGGACCGGTTATCAATCTGGTCTCAGATCTTCGTCAAGTCTCTACTCTAAATATAGGCTACTGGAAGCAACCTAGCATCCCTTGCAGCTTCGCCAGTTTCGGCTACTTCGCCTTATCATAGGCGTTCAGGTATACCGCCTCATCGGACTTACGCTTCTCCTCTACTCTGCCTCTCTACCATCAGCTTTCCTGCTTCCCACAGTCATCGGAGACTTTCTGACCGGCATTTTCGCGCCAGTAGTCGCGGTTGGCATCAGCAAGAAACATGGTCCCCGAACGTGGGCGGCCGCCCTGGTCTGGAACGTTCTTGGAATGACCGATCTTTTCTATGCGCTCTCGATTGGACAACTGACCAACGCGGGAAGTGTTGTATTATCAAACGATCCGGCAGTAGTCGTAGGTGCAGTTACTGGAATAATTCTGCACATAGTCTCGATCGGTTTACTCCTGCAAAGAAAGACCATAGACTATCTGCTAAATCGCTCTTAGCATAGAAAACAAGTCACTTCGATACTGCGACTCTGGTAACGACCAGCAAATTGGCTAACCCTCTCTGGGCTTGTATGGGACATTAGGGCAGGAGAGACTGAGACATTGTCGGCAGCCTGGGAAGAGCCAAGAGAGCTCGACACCGATAACGAGGCCGTCATTAGCCTCTACGACGGCATCAAGAAGATCCTCGAAAGACAACCCGCAAAAGAAACGAAGCCAAAAGCTAGCAAGGGCCCTGTCATCCCGCGGGAAGCACGCCACATTCTCCGATGTGGACGAATCCTCAAGGTCGACATCGAAAGAAAACTCATCATTATCACTGTGATGAAAACTGATGGCGAGCTTCACATGCTACGAATAGAAGCGAACCAGGACTAGTTCCATTTACGCATCGACTCTCACGCGATATTCTCCGAAAGCATCTCTCAGAGTATCGCTGATCTCTCCAACAGTGCAGCTGGATCGGACGGCAGTGAGAATGTCAGCGACCAGATTCTTGTCACCTTTGGCCGATCGCGATAGCCGCCCGAGAGAGTTCTTGACTTTGGCAGAGTTGCGCGATGCTTTCATCTTCTTTAGCTGTCTGATTTGAGACGCTTCTAGTTTGGAATCGATACGTTGGATCTTTGGTTCAGTGCGGCCCTCCGTGAACTTGTTTACTCCGACAATAATCGTTCGACCGTCATCCACCGATTTCTGGAACCGGTAAGCACTCTCCTGAATCTCACGATGCATAAACCCGGACTCGATGGCCTTCATCGATCCGCCAAGCTTCTGGACCTTCTCGATAAGACTCATCGCCTTCTCTTCGATTTCTTTGGTCAGATTTTCAAGATAGTAACTTCCCGCAAGCGGATCAACAGTCTTAGTCACACCAGACTCGTAGGCGATGATCTGCTGTGTTCGCAGCGCGATCTGAACAGACTCTTCTGTCGGCAGAGACAGGGCCTCATCTCTCGAATTTGTGTGAAGGGATTGTGTCCCTCCGAGAACGCCGGCAAGTGCTTGAATTGCCACACGGACAATGTTGTTGTCGGGTTGTTGAGCGGTCAGGGTCTCTCCACTGGTCTGAGTGTGGAAGCGGAGCTTACATGATTCAGGGTCCCGAGCCCTGAACTGTTGTTTCATGATCTTGGCCCATATTCGGCGTGCGGCTCTGAACTTCGCGATCTCCTCCAGGAAATCGTTTCTGCATGCAAAGAAGAACGATAACTGCCGAGCGAACTGGTCTATCTTGAGACCACGATCAAGGGCCGCTCGCGTATACTCGATCGCATTTGAGAAGCAGAATCCTAACTCTTGGACAGCGTCCGCACCTGACTCTCGGATGTGATACCCGCTGATACTGATCGGATGCCATCGGGGCATCTTGTGGGCACAATACTCGATAAGATCAACGGAAAGTCGAAGAGACGCTTCTGGCGGATAGATGTAGGTATTCCTAGCAATGTACTCTTTCAGAATGTCATTCTGTGTTGTTCCACGCAAATTTTTCTGAGCAACGCCTTGTTCTGCACCGACCGCAACGTAAAGCGAGAGGAGAATCGGTGCGGTCGCATTGATCGTCATGCTGGTGCTCACTTTTCCCAGATCGATATTCTCGAAGAGACATTTCATATCGTCGAGACTGGTTATTGCGACGCCTACCCTGCCCACTTCGCCCTTCGCTCGCTGATGATCAGAGTCGAGACCGAGCTGAGTCGGGAGATCGAATGCTGTGCTTAGCCCGGTTTCTCCGTGAGCTATCAGGTACTTGAACCGGCGATTTGTTTCTCTCGCGGACCCAAACCCAGTATACTGGCGCATGGTCCACAACCGGTCACGGTACATTCCATCATAGATACCCCGTGTGTATGGATACTCGCCGGGTTTCCCCAGAGACCTTGTCCACTCCGCTGGAACGTCCTCTTCTCGGTAAGTCTTCTTGACAGGTATTCCTGAGTCCGTTTTCACGTCAGTCATGTCTTCTCTCCCATTCGCCTGATGATGTTGACGAGTTTGGACGCGGCGGTCTCTGGGTCAAGACTCTTTTTCAGGACCTTGCCAACTAGCTGGTCGAGGTTTTTTCGTTCTCCGAAATGTCTTATCGTCTGATCGTAAAAGTCCGAGAATGCTGCTTCGATGAGTTCTGACTCGATTCTCTTTCTCTGCCTCTTCTCTCTGAGACCTTTCTCTTCAAGATGTTTCTGGAATTTTTCAAGCGAGTCGACGACAACCGCGACTCCTGTTCCCTTTGCCGCGACGGTTTTCAAGACCGGCGGCCTCCATCCATCGTTCTCCTGAAGTCCACTGGCGATATTGTAGATCGTCTTCGCCGGGTTAACCAGATCAGCCTTGTTTATCACAAACAGATCACCGATCTCCGCAAATCCCGCCTTAAACGCCTGGATCTCATCACCCAGCTGCGGCATCAAGACAACAACAGTAGCATCCACCGTAGTCGCTATCTGGACTTCAGTCTGACCGGCACCCACGGTCTCCACAATAACAACATCCATGCCAGCCGCGTCCAAGACACGAACAGTGTTCCTTGCAGCCCGGGCGAGCCCCCCAAGATCGCCCCTAGAAGCCATGCTCCGAATGAAGACTTTCTTCTCGAGACTATGGTCCATCATCCGTACTCGATCGCCAAGCAAGGCTCCTCCTGTGAACGCGCTAGAGGGATCTATCGCCAGAACGCCCACACTCCGACCTCTCTTCCGAAACTCCTGGATCAGCTTGTCAACGAGAGTGCTCTTGCCAGTCCCTGTGGGACCGGTGACGCCGACCGTGAAGGCTTTGCCCGTGTGTACGTAGAGTTCCCGGATGAGCTTTCGGCACGGGTCGCCTCCGGCCTCAACTATCGATATGGCCTTGGCGAGGGCCCGATGATCCCCTTTGAGAACCTGATAGGATAGTTCTCGCGCCAAGGTTAGAAGACTTGGAACCGAACTCGCTCAGAGCGTATTTCAAGATTCGGCGTTTCGAGACAAGAAAACGGAAAAATAGGAACTAGCTCTGATTCTCTCTTGTTTCGTGATACTATGTTGGCAAAGGGTTACTGGAAGAAAGTTCTAGACCGGATAAGACAGGAGAGAAAAGCCCCGCCGTCCACATTCGACAAGAAGCAGCTCGCAAGAATCAAACAGGAGAGAGTCCAGTGGGAGAAGAAGACTCTCAAACCGTGGACCAAGACTAGTCCCGAGCTGAAGCAGGAATATCGTAACTTATCAGACGTCCCAGTGAAACGAGTTTACACTCCTGAGGACGTTTCTCACCTGAACGAGCCCAAACAGATCGGGCTACCCGGCGAGTACCCCTACGTCCGGGGAGTCTACCCGACAATGTATCGGGGAAGGCCTTGGACGATGCGCATGTTCTCAGGATTCGGGACCCCGGAGGACACGAACAAGAGATTGCATTACTTGCTGGAGCATGGAGAGACTGGTCTTAGCATTGCCTTCGACATGCCCACACTCTACGGATACGATCCTGACAGTCCGCGCGCTGAGGGCGAGGTTGGCCGCTGTGGAGTCTCGGTGGGCTCTCTGAAAGATATGGACATCATATTAGCCGGTATTCCCCTCGAGAACGTCAGTACAAGCATGACGATCCACGCCCGTGCGTCCGTGCTGACAGCAATATACGTCGGTGTCGCTGATCGAAGAGGAGTCAGGCGTAATGCTCTGCGTGGACCGTCCCAGAAAGATATTCTGTAAGAATACCTTGCTCCACACACA
>CAYRXJ010000065.1:0-8079 GCA_964428235.1 uncultured Candidatus Bathyarchaeia archaeon
GGGTTTCCGAGCATGGAAGAAAGACAAGCATCCCATCGAAACGACCCGAGCATCTGCAGTCTCAACTGGATTCCAAATCCATCCGAATCCACGTATTCTTGCTACCACGGACCACGTGAAGTTCCTCTCAAGCTCACGGAGAGGAGTGGTACTCGATGTTAGAAGCAAAGGGGAGTATGACGGGACGGAGAATCGGGAATGCTGCCCACGGCCCGGAAGGGTCCCTAATTCCGTATGGCTCGAATGGACAAACTTTCTCGACGGTGCCGGTGAGTTTCAAAAACCTCGGGTGGTCAACGCGCAGCTTCAATCATTCGGGGTTCGAAAAGGTTCGAACATAGCAGTCTACTGCCACCGTGGTGCACGAGCCGCGGCCGCTTTCTATGCCCTTAGGTCAATGGGATACAAGGGAGTCAAGAACTATGTTGGTTCTTGGCATGAGTGGTCAGCGAAGAAGAATCTTCCAGTCGTTAGAGGCTAGTGCGACTAGGTGGAATTTTTTGCACTTGTTGGTTGTGTGAATCGCCAAGAGTCCGGGTCTTCATGAATCCGTGAAGTCCAGTCTAATGCTAACTTCTCGGGTAGTGTCAGCAAGACTTTTCCGATGTGCTTGCAGAGTTGTCGCGTTTCCGTAGCTCGCTCCCAGTCCCCGCAATCGTGTTTGATGGTTCTCGAGCCATATTCCATAGTCAGGTTGTAGGTACGAATTTTTGCAATGATCTTTTCTGGACTAGCTGTCTGAATTGTCACGTCTTCATCGGGGATCGTTAGGGCTCTTGCGAGTCTCGTTTCGCCCATTAGTGAACTGAGATAGTCTATGATTTTGGGGCGGTCTTCTCCGCCTTTGGTCCATTCTCCGAGCCCCTGTGGACCTTTTCCCTTTTCGAGGTGCGTTTGTGCTCTGCTGAGCGCTGTTCTCTGAGTGGGCGTTAGCGTTCCCATCATGTTCAACATTTTTAGGCCATTTTCCACGGCGTATCCGTGGAAGTGGTTGTTGAAGTACCCGTAGGTCGTCTTGACGGATGTCTCTACTTCCTTGATCTTTGGAACCCAGTCTTCTAGTTGTTTCGCGGTGTAACGGTAATCGTACCAGGGGCGCTGTCCGTGTCCATGCCATCTGATGTAAGCGAAGTCGGCGGTCGTGTGAATTTGAGGCGGTAGAAGGGGCTCGTCAACGATCGTGTAAGCAACGTTGTATTTGGATAGAAGAGGCCAAGTCGCAGTTTGTAGCCATGATTTGTGGCGGAATTCTATTGCATACTTGAAGCGATGCGGAAGAATTGCGAGAAATCTCTCTAGGTGCGTGGGATCGAACTTGTACTTTGGAGGCATCTGTAGCAATAGGCAACCGAGCTTTCCACTGTTGTTGAGCGGAAGCATCAGTTCGGCATAACGGTCTAGATCGGATTCCATTGAGGGGCCGATCCCGGCTATTTTGTCGTGGGTGATGGTCTGGGGTACTTTTGCGCAAAAAACGAAGTTCTTGGGAGTGTATCTGTCCCAGCCTAGGACTGTTCCGGCTTGGGGGAAAGCGTAGAATGTCGAATCTATCTCAACTGTGGGGAAGACTTGGGTGTAGTGTTTGAGCTTGCTCTCGGTGGAAGTTGGATAGAATACGCCGATCCACTCGGCGTATGACCATCCGGAGGTTCCCAGGAGAAATCGTCCCGTCTTCCGCCGACCTCTTGCCTAAATCTCAGAACAAAGTCCGTCTCAAGAAGCTATGCGTCAGCTTCGCGTCGGTACTGAAGGATGGGATTATTTTCTCCATTCCCGACGGCCTTCATCTTCAGTCGTACTCCAAGATGTAGCTTGTCCGTTAGCAGGTTTGGAAGCTTTCGACAAGACCTCTCAATCCCCGAGTTAGAGTTGGCGAACCTCTATCGAAACTGCCAGAGAAAAGCGACATGGCGTGGACGAGATACTCGCAGAACTTTCCGACGCGAGACTCTGATTTCAGCGGATCCTTTTCGGTGTGACCAAAAAAGGGAAAGTGAGGTTTAGGACCCACCAAAAGGTCCTTCACCTCGGTCAAAGGGTCAGCTGATTGCTATTGGTTGAACCTGCAAGAGCTCCTTCGCTAGGACCCGATATTGCTCCGATGCCGGGTTGTGCGGTCGATAGAGTACGCCTGGCACTCCTTTGCTTGGAGCCTCTGCCATTCTGACCGATCTGGGGATCACCGATTTCAGAACTCGTTCCCCGAAGTTATCGTTCACTTGTTTCATCACTCGTCGTGCGAGGGCTGTTCTACGGTCGTACATCGTCAGTATGATTCGGTAGTCAAAGGCTGCTCTTAGTCGCGATTTAACGAGGTCCATAACTTTGAGCAGTGTTGGTAGACCTTCCATGGGGTAAAACTCGCACTGTACTGGAATGAGTACGAGATCGGAGGCGACGAGAGCGTTGAGAGTCAGCAGTCCGATGTTTGGTGGGCAGTCAATGACGATCTGTTCGAAATTGTCCCTGATGGGCCCGATTGCTTCCCGCAGTACGTATTCTCGGCCGGGTGTAGAGGAGAGTTCTACTTCTGCGCCCGCAAGGTCTAGATTGCTTGGCAGGAGGGAGAGCTTTGGGACACGTGTTGTGAGGAGAGTATCTTCTGCTTTTCTCGATTGGGAGAGGACGTTGTAGACAGTTGATGAGAGCGTTGCTTTTTCAAAACCTAGTCCAGTTGTCGCGTTTCCTTGTGGGTCGAGGTCTACAATGAGCGTTTTCTTGCCTTCGATCGCTGTTGCCGTTGCCAAGTTTACTGATGTTGTTGTTTTTCCGGTTCCGCCTTTGTTGTTCAGGACGCTTACGATCATTGCTGGAGAGTTCTATTCGGCATAATTACTAAGAGATTAATTCGCAAAAAACAGATAATGGGATAATCACGAATAGCAGAAATCCGCAACATTGATTATTTTCTGCACGAAGAATGACGGAGCGCCCATAACCCCCCATATAAGCTGGCCACGGTTGCGCCTTATATGACAACACGATGCGCGACCGAGATTCATTCCTGATATGAACAAAACCTGTAAATTCACTCTTACTAGGACATCTTGTTTAGCAAAGATGTTTGGCATGAAACATGGTTCTCGGGGAATCTTCTCTTCAACTTGATGGCGTTCGTTCTATCTGAACGTCGCGAGACAGGTATTGTTTGGTCTTCGACTCTGCTTGGGCCAGGAGTTCCACGTACCGCCTGTTCAAAGTCGTAATTTTTTCCTTGGCGACTTGAAGTCTTTCGATTGCGTGTTGCTCGTCTTTCTTCCCATTTTCTATCTTCTTGAAAACCATCCTTCGCTCAACGTACATGTCTTTGCAGGACGGGTCCTGTAGGAGCCTCTGACGCTGAGCGAGGAGACTCCGGCCTGTGCTTTGTTTTTCCGACAGGTGTTCAGTATTGGTGAGCTGGTCGAGCTGGATCACTACTCGTGCTGTCTTCCGATGGCTCAAGCCCATCTTCCCAGAGGTCAGGGCGCTCTTGAGATTCGTGAGAATTGGTGTGAGATAGGGTCCCGAGTTCCTTGATAAGAAGCTGCGATAAGGGAATTGGATGTATTCTCCGAGTGCCTCTCGCTCTTCAGACCTTAGGGTTATTTCGCCTCTTTGTGAGAGGTCCCGCAGCTTTCGAAGGGGTCGTTGTAGGTGCGTCAGCGTGTCTGTTCTGAACTCTCGGCTTTCCCTTCGCAATTCTTTCTCGATCTCTAGAACTTGTTTGAGGGTATCGTTGGACGAGATCTTGTCCATGTGAGTGGATAATTCTTTAACCGATGAGCCGAGTTCTTCTCTTGTTCGTTCGAGTTCTTGGGCCTCCTTTTGTTTCTCGTCAAGCTCGAGCCTTGTTTGATGGACCGTCGCGACAATCCCGGTCAGGGTTTTTGCTCGCTGCAGATTTTCTCCATCACCATCCAGGAATTGCGAGATTTTTTCTCCGACCTTTGCGATTCTCTCGAGCAGGCCAGAGAACGAGATCATGTCGAGGAGGTATAGTCCGTGGATTTCTCTCTGCGTATTGTTCTTGCTGTCACGAAGTGACCTCGCTGTGCTTGTGAGGTTGTCGCGGAGGACTTTGTAGGAGTCCCAGTCGACCTGTTGGGGAATCTGTATTCTTTCGAGGCTGGACGCTGCTTCCCGGGATGCGCGCGAGACAACTCTTGCCGCACGATAGGAGATCGGGTCCTTCTTGGTGGCGACGTTTCCGTCGGCTTTCTTAGCCAGATCTTCAAAGAAGTCTCGGGCTTCACCGAGTGATTTGCGTGCGTCGTCGGCGAGTTTTGTTGCCTTGGTCTTCGTGGGACGGAGTCCAATCTCGAGTTCTCGTTCCAACCAGTCATCGAGCTGTTCTAGCCGGATTTTCAACGTGTCAGGGGACCAGAGGTTAGCATCCTACCTAGTCTCCTCTCTGAGATTAATGACTATGGTATCCATCGTCTGTTGAGCTTTCTCCTTTCTTCTGGCGAGATCCGATGTGAGAGATTCGTAAAGTTCTCTCTGGATTCTTCCACTCCTGTATTGACTGGTTAGATCAACTGTCGTCGTGCGTACAACTTGGACATCAGCTTCAGCCCGATCCAAGCGCCGAATCATGTCTTGGTACCGCGGGTTCGATCTAGATAATTTGTCCTTATCAGGTGCTATGGTTCTCTCAAGTTCCGCAATTTTGAGGTCGATCGCTCGTCGTCTTCTCTTGTAATCATGTCTATTGAGAGCTCCGCGAGAAAGATCCTCCTCCATCTTTTCGGACTCCAGTCGCATTGCTGATTTTTCATCGTACAATTCAACGAATCTGTTGATGAGTTCGCTTGGTACTCCCGTGATGGCAACGCCTGCAATGCCAGTCGACCCGACGGCTAATACTATCGCGCCAATTGTACCGGCGGCGAGCCCTGCCCATCCAAGTGCCGAGGTGCTCGCCCAGAAGGGATCCAGTTGATAGTCCATGGTGAATGATAGGTTTGACAATGGTGTGACGGTTGAGGCTTGGATCGTGATCTGGTTCGTGGAGCTCGTGAAGTTTTGGCCGGTAATCGAGCTGAGATGGAATCCCGTTGGCGTCACAATCTTTACGGTCAAGGATGGTTCGAAGAACAGAAGGCTGTCGAACGCGTGGAAGTTTAGTTCATATTTTCCGAGCCCTTTGTAGGTTAGGTAGGATTGGGTTGGAAGCGTGTAGCTGATCCGGACGACGCCTGCGGATCCGGTCTTTATGTTGCTGAACCTGGGCGTGAAGACTACCGCATTGTATCCAGATGGAGTGGAAGAGGCGGTAATTGGGCCGACAAGGCCAATGACGTCAATCGCGTTCGCAGTCTGAACGTTCCTCGGAACAGGTAGTGCTACATTTGGTAGTGTGCCGCCATTGTTCGTCAGGTTGTAGAAGTCAGTTACTTGGATGGGTCCGCTTTGCTGGAAAGTAATCGTTCGGTTAGCTGTTACATCGACTAGTATCTGGCTCGTGCCAGTTGAGGAGAAGCTCATTGAGGCGATTGTAGTGTTGTACGGCTTGAGGATGGAGGTTTGTGAGGAGAAGGTTGCGCTGGCAAAGGTTCCGTTGACTCCGGTAGTCTTGGGAGAGGGCCAGTCGCCGGTCTTGACTGAGAGATTGGAGCTTGTGACGTTGTAGGATCCGTCGACCAACGGGAAAGGCTCGAAGCTGAAATTGAAATTGTTTGAAGTCGTGCTAAAGTTCAGAAGGTGTGTAAAGACGCTGGTCATGTTAAAACTGTACGAGTTTTTTTCGCTTGAGGGGAATTCGATGTTGATAGAGGAGTAGTTGCCTCCAGAAGGAAGCTTTGTGGAGATGGGCGATGACACTACAAGCTTGTTTGACTGAGAGTCGATTGCTTGTGTATACCGAAGATGGCTTGCGATTGAGGTCGGTAAGCCGAGCGAAATTTCGGAAACGCCGTTGCTATTCGGCAATGTTAGTGTGAACTGGTCGCTTACGAACGTTACTCCCCAAGTGTTGGTGATTATGGTTCTGCTTACCGTGGCTGAACAAGTGCTAGATGAACAGCTTGTCTGAGCTGCAGCCGGTCCGGGTAGTTGTGTTGATAATAGTGCTAGAAAGAGGACCGAGAGTACGAGTGCCTTCATTTGCAGAAACCATGGTGCACCGTAATGACTTTGGTTAGCTCCCGAAAGAATCCCTACTTATTTATTCCCATACAAATACGAACCTCGAACAGCTGAGGCCTCAACGTGAAGACCATTCTGGTTACTGGCGCTGGTGGCAGTGCTGGGAACAATGTCTGCTGGAGTTTGCGCGTTAGTAAGGATGGCAAGGATCTGGTTCTTGATGGCACTGATGTTGATAGGACTAGTATCGAGTTGAACAGCTGGATTGACCGGTCATACCAGCTTCCCCCCGCGCATAGTCCACGATATCTTCAGCGCTTAAACCAGGTCCTCAAGAAAGATCGGGTGGAGGAGGTTGTTCCTCAACCTGACTCGGAAGTCGGAAAATTGTCAAGGGATCGTGACAAACTGGAAGCTGCTCTTTTCTTGCCAGATCGCGAGGCTGTGAGGATCTGTCAAGACAAGTATGATGCTTTGTCGAGGTGGTCGGAGAGAGGTCTGAGGGGGACGCCTCTCGCCCTTACTCCTCAGGATCGTGGGACTGGTAAAGTTGAAAGGCGAATTGGGTTTCCATGCTGGGTGAGAGCTAGGGAGGGCGCCGGCGGGAGCCTAAGTTGTCTCGCCAAGAGTCGTGAAAGCCTGGACTACTGGGTTCGATATCACTGGTCGGAGGGTTTGAAAACCGATTTCGTTGTGGAAGAGTATCTTCCAGGTAGAGATTTCTGTTTCATGTCTATTTGGAATCGTGGGAAGCTTGTGACATCTATGGCTCGGGAGAGACTTAGTTGGGTTGGACACCGGATCGATGGTGCTGGCGGAACTTCCAAGCTTAACAGGGTCGTTCACTCGAGAAATGTGAACGAGACCGCCATAGGTGCGATCAGGGCAGTGTCAGCGAATCCTCACGGGATTTTTTGTGTTGATCTCAAAGGAGACGAGGAAGGTATTCCTAGGCCGACAGAGATCAATTGCCGGTTTACGACGAACGTTCACTATCTCACTCTCGCGTCATTAAAGCTGGGTCATCCTGAATGGAACTTTCCTTGGCTGGCGGCGAAGCTTTGTCTCGGCGAGAAGATTCCAAAATGCAAGACCGTGAACGCGTTGCCTAATGGCTTGTGGTTCACGAAAAACACAGATATGGGGTTCACTATGGTCGAGCGAGAGAAATGGCGCGCGGTCGACTATTCCTAGAGCGGTTCCGCATTTTTCTTCCGGTAGAAGTATGCGCGGACCTGGCGGTCCCAGATTAGAAGCCAGAAGACCGATAATCCGAGTGCGATAATCGCTTTGAGTGCTGCTTCGAAATAGTGTCCAATGCTGGGGTCTGCAGGAACTCGTAATGGTGCAATGATGAGCGCGAGAACCCCGAAACCAAGGATCATCAAGCCCCATTGAACAACGAAAATTGCGAGTTGTAACGCGATTGCTCGCTGGTTCATCTTTCTTCTCATCCTATCAAGAGGATCGTGACGATGGCGAGGACGCCGGAGATCAGGAATAGTCCGAAGATTGTTGATACTATGTCTGACTCTTTTGCCGGTCGACCAACGATTAATGTCCTGACTAGCGTTAGTGGTGCTTTGGGGTCTGCGGTGTCTGCTAGACGACCGTCATCCAGCAACTTAGTCGGTTTCGCGGAGAGAGATCGATGCTCGGTGAATCTCTTGATCTTGGAGAGGAAGAAGAACGAGTTCTGGATGTTGGGGAAGATTGCGACGATGCTTGCGATCTCTGTTCTGCCAAGAATGGCGAGGGCCCCGACTGCAGCGCCCACCGATAGTTGTCCGACGTTCCCGGCGAAGGCGCGCGAAGGGTACTTGTTGAAGTAAAAAAATCCCAGCATTGCGAATAACAGGCTAGCGTAGAGATAGACAACACTCGGGACGGCGCCGGTGAATAGGATTCCAATAAGTAGGGCGGCCGCGGCTACCGATATGCCCCCTGCCATAACCCCGTTGAGCGGGTCAAGCATGTTCGTTGTGTTGGACGAGATCGCGATGGCGACCG
>CAYRXJ010000066.1:0-8070 GCA_964428235.1 uncultured Candidatus Bathyarchaeia archaeon
GTCGTAAACGTCATCGACAATGCTAACGTTGTCGCCAAGGATCTTCTCGCCGAGCTTTCCGGAAAGGTAGCTTCGTCCCTCCTTGTACTGTCGCATTCCAAGATCAGGAGAATAGCCCGTTGAAGCGGACACCGCGAAGTAGGCGAGCATCTCACTCCAAGCGTAAGGGTCCACAACCACGTCGAATTTCCCGGGGGCGATTTCCGCCTGGTTCTTGTTCAATTTCGCCCGGTCAAGAGCTGTCTGAGAGACCTCGTTAGGGTTCAATTCGCCGATATCACCGAAAGTAGCGAGAGCGAAACCTGTCTGGTTGCCATTGTCAGCATCCATTGTTAGAGAGAAGTATCCTCCTGTTCCGCGATAGGACGCTTCCAATCCTGAAGTGTTCAGCAGCATCACATGCTCAACGCTTGTCCCTAAAACGCCCGAGGCGAGGAGATGATTCTTCTTCGCGAGATCCATTGCGGACCCGATGTAGCCTGCCTTCAACTCAGCCGGAGAGTCAACGGTCTTCTGGCTGTATCGATCGACTGATCGATATTTCTGTGGGCCGGGCATCGGTAGAAAGTCAGGGTCTTCGGGAGACATCTTGGCCTGGCCGATTGCTTTCTCGACTGTTTTCTCAACCGACGACTTGTCCAAGGTCCCCGTTGTGACTCTTCCCTGTTTCTTGTCGGAAGCAACCCGGACGGACAGGTTTCGACTGGTGCTGTACTGGGATTGGGCGAGCTCGTTGTTACCGAATCGAAGATACTCGTCGACACGAGAGACGAGGATGATCTCTGTCTCAGCTTTCCCCGCTACTCTCTTCGCTGTCGTGAAGATCTCGTGGGCTTTCTCGCGGAGGGACATCGGCTGGTGCTCCATTTTCTGTGTCATGACTAGGACGCTCCAAAGACTCGGATGTTCCTGAACCGACTAGGTGAGGCTCCATGTCCAGTGATCATGACCTGGCCTGGCTGACCTTTTCCACAGTTCGGCGTTCCCCACAAGACCCAGCTCTTCTTGTTGGCGACCGCATCACATGAGTTCCAGAATTCTGGTGTTATTCCGGCGTATGTTGGTCCGCGAACCATTTCTTCGACGCTTCCGTTCTTGATCCTGTAGCCTTTCTCGGTGTTGAACTGGAAGTTGTATCTCTTTTGATCTATGCTCCAACCGTAGTTTGTGACCATCAGATATCCTTCTTTGGTGTCTTCGATCATCTCTTCATAGTCCCAGTCGCCTGCTTCCAGACTGACGTTTGTCATTCGGATGATCGGAAGCTTGTAGTACTCGGCTCTCATGCAACCGTTACTCCTGCTCTCGCCTACTCGTGGGGCTGTTTCTCGACTCATTAGGTAGCCGACGAATTTTCCGTTTTTGACCGCGTACTTTCGTTGAGACTTCACGCCTTCGTCGTCGTATCCGAATGTTCCGAGACCGTTCCCGTGATCAAGAGTGGCGTCCATGACGATGTTCACGTGTTCCGACCCATACTGAAGTTTCCCGAGCTGGTCAGGTTGGAGAAAACTTCTGCCTGCGAAGTTGGCCTCGTACCCTAGAACTCTGTCAAGTTCAATGGGATGACCGCAAGACTCGTGCACCTGCAAGGCGACTTGGTTCCCGCTCAGGATGATGTCCGATTTGCCTTCGTTGATCGTTGGAGCCTTTGTCAAGGCTAAGGCGTCTTTCGTGATCTCTACTGCTTGTTCGGGAAGGCTTAGATCCTCCACGATCTCGTAGCCTCCTCCGCTGTACTGCTGTACGGATCTTCTTTGAACTCCCGTTGGTCCTTTTGCTCCAACATAGATCGATGCTCCCGCGTAAGAGAGAACTTGGAAGATCTTTGATCCTTCAGTATTCGCAAAATACTTCTCAACATTCGTGAAGGTCATCTGGCCGCGCCTGGCGACAATGTCTTGCTCTTTCATTCTCTTGGTGATGTCTTGGAGAAGCTCGTACTTCGTTTCGGTCGGTATGCGCCACGGGTCCTTCTTTACCGGGTTCATCCATTTGTCAACATGAACCGGCTCGGAAGCCCGGGTGACTTTGACTCCGATCTTCGCGGCCCCTTTTGCAAGCGAGAGCGCCTTGGCGGTCGCTTGTCTGATACTCTCATGTTCGAGTTCGTCGGTGTCTGCGAATCCCCAGCCTGAGTCCTTGTAGAGGACGCGTATTCCCACACCAATTGAGCTTGCTTCTTCGCTAGCTGGATTCTCGTTAACGACTGTCACGTCTTCGTTTCGAGTGTTTACGAGTCTAAGTTCGGAGTAGCTGGCACCGTCCCGTTTGGCTGCGTCTAGGGATATCTTTGCTAGCTCTTCTCCAAGGTCCTTTGTAGAAATCACGAGAGACCGGATTGGAAACGGTCATGCTTAAGGATTTACTATTCTGCAAAGCGGTAAAATGAGCGTTTAACCGTGCATGATCCCCGAAAGACCCTTTGAGACGGGCTATTGATCAGTTGAACTCGCTGATTTTCCGCTGGAAGTAAGCCTTCTGGAGAAGCGCTGAGGTCTCGATCCAGCTCCGTTTCGGAATCTCGAAGATCGTACTGACATAAGTCATCGCTTTGTCCATGGTGTCGAAGCTCTCGAAGCGTGTCTTGAGCAGAGCCCGGAGGCTCTCTCTGACGTTCCAAACGCCTACCGGCATGATGTATCCCGGATGGATCTCTCTCAGCATTATTGCGCCGGCCTGTCTTCGGATCGAGTCAAGATACTCAGAGACAGCAAGTCTCGCTGAGTAGTAACAGCCCCCGGGTTTGGCGTAGGTCTTTCGTCCTCTGAAGTTTTCCCAGTCTCCAAGCATGACCGGCCGATAACCGTCAGCGGAGAGATAGCTGCTCTTCTCAACGTCGGTTTTCATGTTCACGTCCGGAAAACTTGTCGCGAGCAGATCCGGCTCGAACCAGGCTTCTATCCACTCGAAACGCCAGTGCTCAGGAGTGAGGATTCCGACGTAGATATTGTCCAAGTAAGAATACTTGTAAACACGATACTCTCCGATCAGTGGATGTTGTCGGACACGAGCCATTAGCTGTAGGCTCAGATTACTGTCGACAGCTGTGATGCTCCATCGTGTTGGGACAAGCTTGCGTCTCTCTCCGTCTCCGAACATTCCCAAACTGAATGCGCGCTGGATTCTCGTTACTAGGACTCCGTTTCGATAAAGCTGTAAGACCGCGTCATCAGCCAACAAGTCGCGATCATAGAATGCCTTCTCGATTCTATTGTCGACAGAAGAGTTTCCCGCTTGGAATGATTTGAGGGGGGCTATCGGACCGAAGGGCTGTGAATCCTCGCGGAGATCCAATATTCTTCGAGGCGGCCTGGCGAGAACGAGTTCCGTGTCTACAGGCTTTGTCATCATAGCCATCTCTTGAAGAGAATCGATCAAGCGACCTCCACTCTTCGCTTCTATTACGTTCGCTCTTGTGTAGGCTCGAAGGAGGCCGTACCTGTAGTCCACGATCTCATCGAATCCTTTCCCCATCCATCTCTCTGGAGTGTCAAAGATCTCAGTGTCGCCCGAGATCGCGGGTACCATCGGTCCGACCGTGACCTTCGGGTAGCCGAATCTTCCGACGAAGACTCCCGGAGGACTTGATCCAGCGATTGAATTTAGATCAAACTCGGGATGATGGGTAGCCAACGAATCTGCTTTTACGTGAATCGCGCATTTTTTCTCTCCTGAAAACCGTCTGACTCTTTTGCACATCGGGCATGTTGTCTCGGAAAACGAAGCGGGCCGATCGCTTCGCGAGACTCCCACGCCCAATGATTGGAACATGTCAGCCAATTCGTTGAGGATTCTCCTAGTTCAGGGAGAGACAACTGAATCCAAGATTTCGATATTGGCTTGGTGGGTGTTCATGCTTTCCGGCTCATTCGTCTCGTCCACTCGAGTTGTTTCTCGAGGTTGAGGACGTATTCCTTCAGCATGGATTGAAGCTCTTTTCGGGGAATCTTATCTTTCTTGAGTTCGAGAATTCCGCGAAGGAACGCGAACTGGCCTACCGTCATGTGAGTAAACATCGTTGGAATGTTCTTCGGATCAACCAGCTCTATCATGATTGATCTCATCGCGCCCCAGTTCTGTCCAGCCTTGAATAGGCTCTCACTGGAATGTTCTAGTTGACTACGTCCTTTCGCGGTAATGTGATAGACGCGCTGTTTGCTCGACTTTCCCGAGGATTTGGCTTTGATATGTCCCTCAGAAACTAGTTCTTTTAGAATTGGATAAATTGATCCTGGTCCCGGTCTCCAGGCCCCTTCAGTCTTGGCCGCGATCTCCTGCAAGAGGTCATATCCATGAGCGGGTCTCATTAAGATCCTCCGCAGCACGTATAGCCGAAGAAATCCCCTAGGAATGCCCTGAGGTCTCAGGAAAGTATGATGAACCGAAAGATGTGTTCGCTTGTTCTTTTGTGAAGGCACAGTGACCGCATAGAATGTTTGATGCTCTCTGCTAATAAGATTCACTTGGAAGAAACTCTTTATATCAAACTCATATCGGATGCGATATATCTAATACGATAGTGATTTTGAAATGCCCGCGATAAGAGTAGAAAACCTGGTAAAGACGTACCCAGACGGGACTCAGGCAGTCAAAGGAATCTCATTCGGAGTTGAAGATGGAGAGTTTTTCGGATTTCTAGGTCCTAACGGCGCTGGGAAGAGCACTACCATTAAGATCTTGACGACTCTATTGCGAAAAACCTCGGGCTCTGCGAATGTGGCTGGGCTTGACATCGAGCACGATGCGCAGAAAGTTCGGAGACTAATTGGGGTTCAGATGCAGGATACAGTCATAGACGAGGACCTGACGGGTCGAGAGAACTTGATGCTGCAAGGTCACTTGCAACAGATGCATGGGGACCTGTTGAAGGAACGGGTCGATGAGCTGTTGAAAATTGTCGACTTGGGTGATGCTGCCGACAAGAGGTCAGCATACTACTCAGGTGGAATGAAAAAGAGACTTGACCTCGCATCGACGCTCGTTCATCGTCCGAAGATTCTGTTCTTGGATGAGCCGACAACAGGACTAGATCCGCAATCTCGAGCGACAGTATGGGAATATCTCAAACAATTGAACCAGACTGGAATGACTATTTTCATCACGACGCAGTACTTGGAAGAAGTCGACCGGCTTTGCCGTCGTCTCGCAATCCTAGATCACGGAGAGATCGTAGCGCAAGGAACTCCTTCAGAATTGAAGTCTGAGATTGGAGCTGACAGAATTACTCTGGGTTTCGAGAATGGGAATCCAGGGGCTTCAAAGGATCGCGCTAAACAAATCCTTGGAGGTCTATCCGGAATCGCACAGATTGTTGACTCGGACGAGGGAATAGTAGTCTACGCAAAGAACGGAGGTTTCTTGGTCCCCGATATCGTTCGTGCATTCGATGGCGCGGAAATCAAGCTTGCCTCAATCGGAGTATCGAGTCCAACCCTTGACGACGTGTTTCTGAAACACACGGGAAGGAGAATAAGACCAGAGGAACTCGACAAGACGCGCGCGTCTGGAATGTTCGGCCGGAGAAGGAGGTAGACGAGAAGATGGCATTTGTCTCCGACACGTACTACATGTTTGTACGATGGATGAAAAAGCTCGCACGAAACCCGATATTACTATTCTTCTCTCTCTTCCAACCCATCATCTTTCTAGTTCTGTTCACACAGCTTTTCAAGAATTTTGGAACATTCTTCGGGGTTAACTATGTCGTATTCGCCACCTCGGGAATAGTTCTGCAGAACGCCTTCTCGAGCGCGTTTCAATCAGGCACCGCAGTGGTGGATGACATTCGATCAGGGTTTCTAACCAAGATGCTGGCGACTCCCGCGAGCAGGGCCTCAATTCTACTAGGGAGACTCCTCAGCGATGCGTTCAGAGTAATCGTTCAGTCCATTATCATTCTGGTTCTCGCTTATGGACTCGGCGTTTTTCCGCAAACAGGCGCGTTAGGATACCCGATCATCTTGTTCACTGTCGCGTTCTTTGGACTGGCTTGGTCTGGGATCTCACTTGCTCTAGGGTTGCGAACTAAGAGTGCGGAGACCGTTTTCGGAATCGCTGGATTCCTGACCTTCCCACTCCTTTTCATGAGCACAGCGTTGGTTAGCCGAGGAGCGATGGGGGCCGATTGGATGAAGTCTGTATCGGATTATAATCCGATAAGCATCACCGTCAACGCAATCCGTGTTGTAATCGGTCCGAATGCGTTCGATGTCGCCACGATACTCGAGGCTTATGGAGTGATTTCTCTGATATCTCTCATAACTTTAGGCGCAACACTGTACGAGTTCAGAAAGGTAGTAAGCTAGATCCGTCTTGAACGCTAAGCGCTAAGGTCTGCGACTATCGGGTCCAGAACTGCGAACAGATCTTTTGTCTCAATTTCCACGAGTTTATCTGGATCTCCACCTCCAGCAATACTTCTGTCGTTTTGTTTGACAGTCGGGTCCAGTAGGATTCGATTTATTCTGTTGAATGGGGGGACTCCGCCTACCGGATACCCTGAATGCTGAAGGACTTCGTCAGGATGGGCGAGTCTGACATCTTTCACGGGGAGTAGTGTTTTGATCTTCTTGTAGCTGATCTTGTTCTTTGCCGGTAGTATTGCGAGGATGGGTTTGTCATCTGAGCCGATCATGACAATTGATTTTATGATTCGTTCAGCTGGAACTTTTCTCGCCGCCTCTTCTACGGTTCTGACAGGCTCGGTGAATTCGATGAATCGATGCCAGATACCCTTGGACTCTAATGTCGTTCGGAGGGGAATAATTGGTATTCGCCACTGGTGAGTCACGCCTGTTCGAGTGTTGACAAAAAGTCGGCTGTCTCTCTTGGCGATCTCACTCTGATAACAGACAGGTGAGAGTTCTCTGGCCTGCTCAGCAGGAGAGGATACTGTATTCTTCGTCTTCGATAGCTCTTGAGGGCCCAGAGAAATACGGAGTCTCGGCTGAATATTCCCCGAATATGTTCTTGATTGCCGTTCCAGAGGATCTCATGCGACATAATTCTCCTAAAAGTTCGATGGGACAGCCTGTTGATGATCGTTCTAAATGGATAGTCAAGCCAGACAACTGTATCTGCACGGCTCCACACTATGTCACGAACCTGATGGTAGTTTCCGTCGACGACCCATGATTCTCCGGATAGTGAGTTCGTGACTCTTTCTCGAAATAGATCGTTTGGGGCCTCCTTCCAGTGTGGTTCCCAGTGAAGAGAGTCTAGCTCGATGTGTGGAGAGTTGTTTAGTCTGGCTACTTTGCGTGCGAAGGTTGTCTTGCCGGAGCCGATAGTGCCTACGACAGAGATTCTCCTGTGGGCCGTTCTAGGAATCTGCTTAAATTCGTGGGATCGCGTTTCGAGTCTGGGCACCTGTCATTTCCAACGGAGAAGAGTGTTAACGTGTCATCGATTGATGATCCTCTGCTAAAAGAAGTGTTGGCCGCGTTCAGAGAGGACGCGTCCCGGATGGCGGATGATCTCTTGCGAACGATTACGACACAGGCTTTGATCGCCTCGTTCGCGTTGCTTCTCGCAATCGCGTCATTGCTTAGGCTTCTCTTCGTTGTCTATTTTCCCCAGCCTGGGGGTTTCTTTCCGACGCGTCCGGTAGTGGACACAGGGGCTCTCATCGAGACTGCCCTGACCTCTGTTCTGTTTTTCTTGTCAGTGGTCTCGATTTACAGCCTATTAGGACTGAGAAGAAGATATTCCAGACTATTGGCCATGGCTGAAAAGCTCGGCCGATGAAAAGTGCCCCTATCACCGGAAACAAAGAAAGAGGCAGAGAAGCGACTGACAGTCCTGAAGATGATCGAGGTCTTCGCCGACAAATGCCCCAAGAGCACTTTGCTGAATGGCCCGTTCGGTGGAGACGACAAAGCGTTTGATCGATTGCTCGGACCCAGTGGTATACTTACAAGAACCTCACTGGTCTTGGCGAGCACCGATGGTAGGGTTACTCATTTTAGCCGAACTAATGCTGGTAAAGTCTACCAACAAGTTCTGGATATGCAGATCAACTTTCTAGACCCATACACAGGCGGCGAGGTCTGGAAGAAATAGTCCTTC
>CAYRXJ010000067.1:0-7923 GCA_964428235.1 uncultured Candidatus Bathyarchaeia archaeon
AATCATCCTATGTTCAGGCGTGACATACATTGGCGGTCGAAGATGCACTTGGTGTCGAGCCTGAGAAGCTTGGCGGGGCAAGGCTGTTGTCATGAAGATCGTTGTTCCCTGATTCCGATTGAGTCCTCTCAAAAGTGGAATCAGCAAGTTAGTTGCTGATCCGTCCAAGTCACCTGTCGGCTCATCGATTACCAATAGCTCAGGCTTGACGGCGAGCGCGCGAGCGAGGTCAATTCGCCGCCGTTGACCGGCGCTGAGTCCGTCCGGGTACGATCTCTCGATCCTCTCGAGTCCGAAAAAGGAGAGAGCTTCTTTGATCCTCTCATCTCTCTCTTTCCGAGGCACTCCTGCCAGAGATAGAGCCAGGTGCAGGTTTTGTGAAACAGTCATTTGTGGCAAAGCTGTTGGTCTTTGGAAAACTGCGGCTGTCTTGATGAGCCCGCATCGCTTCACGAATGATTCTCTTGTGACGTTGTGCTCGCGGAACAGGACAGCTCCGTGAGCAGGTTTCTCGAGTCCCAAGACAACGTTGACCAGGGTTGACTTTCCCCATCCGGAGCCACCGAGGACTGCGAGGAAGTCGCCCTGTTCTAGTCTTAGCGATACTCCTTGATCGTAGAGATGGAGTACTCCCTGGAGTGTAGGGTATTCGACGACTATTGATCTGGTTTCGATCATTGATGTCATGATTTGGCTAACTCTTGTAGTGCTCAGCGAACGCGCTTGACCGGATTCTTCGAAAGCTTGGCAGCGAGTAGAAGATACCCCCGGCAAGGACAAGGGTAATCGCTGCTAGACTAAGATCGAGAACTGAAAGTGAGACAAGGTATCCTTCAAAGAGAGCTGGGGAGAATGCTACAACCGCACAAATTGCGCCCCTAAAGAAGTAGCGCAGGAGAATTTGCCGGCTGGATCCACCATAGGCGAGCAATGCGAGTTCCTCTCTTGTTCTCCGACTCGTAGTCGAGACTGCTGCAAGGGCACATGTGGGAGGTACGACTAAGATCGAAAAGAGTAGTCGCGAACCGAATCCGACTTGGCCCAGAATCACGAAAGATGATTCGAGCGCGACGATTCCCATTACCAGGATCGCGAGTAGATCCGAAGAGTCTCGCGGGACAGCGCCTGAGAGGACGATAGGGGTCCAAGAGGGTTTTTCCAAATCAATTCGATCTCCTATTCTGGTCCAGCCATAGCTCGAAGGAACGTTCCTAATCGTCCCTCGTCGTATGTCTTGATCACTGAAGATGCGAAGTCAATGTCCAGATTCATAGAACGAAGTTTGGAGAGGACTGAATTCACGTCTTCCTTATTCTTGGCGACGATGAAGACGAGTCCTTCTGGCTCTCCTAAGGAGCTGATGACGTTGAGAGTTTCGGGGATATCGCAGATTTGTTTCAGAATGTCTTCTCTTGACGAACTGTTGGGCAAGTTGGCTGTAACTATGACTTGTTCTGAGAGGCCGAGTTTCGTGAAGTCGATTAGCGTTGGGTATTCTCGGATGATGTGGGCGTCTTCGAGGCGATTGACTCTGTATGCGATGACGTTTGGATGTAGTGCGAGTTTTCTGCCGATCTCAACATAGGACTGTTTGGAGTTCTCGACAAGCTCGGCGAGGATGCGTAGGTCAGTCCCGTCCAGGTTCAATCTCTCATCCTCTATGTTGCTTTGAACGACTCGTCCCAGTCAAAGTAGCGCTTGAGAACGTGCGGCGCAACGCTCGGGCGACGACCAACAATGATCTTCTCGAAATCCTCCATTGTGATCGGGTCGGGTATAGCGTTCAGATCATTGGCTGATCCACGCTGGAAGAAGTCGCGTACGACCTTGAGCTGTGTTGATTGGAAGAGGTCACGAATGTCCCCGCCGGAATAGCCTTCAGTTCTGCGAGCTAGTTCGGCGAAGTCAACGTTGTTCTGGAATTTCAGGTCTTGTGAGTAGATGTTGAACATGTCCATACGTGACTTGACATCTGGTAATGGGACGTAGATGCGTTTCTGGAAGCGTCGGATGAAGGGCTCGTCCAGGACCCAGGGCTTGTTGGTGGCACCTATCAGGTAGACGTGGAATTTCTTGTTCTTGTCAAGGATTCCATCCATTTCTTTGAGGAACTGGTTTCGGACACGCACCTCTCCACCAACTTCTTCTCCTCTGACTCCCATCAACGAGTCTATCTCGTCGATGAACACGATAGCTGGCTGTCCGTTCCCGGAGACCTCTCGAGCCTTGGCAAATAATTGTTATACATTTCTCTCGGATTCGCCGAGCCATTTTGACATCAGGGAGGCGGCGTCGGCGCAGAAGAACATCCCTTTGATCTCGCTCGCAATTGCAGCTGCGAGTAGGGTCTTGCCGCAGCCTGGCGGTCCGAAGAACAGTATTCCTCGAGGCCATCCAAGTGGAAAGAGGTCTGGACGTCGAACGGGGAAGATTATTGATTCTTCAATTGCTCTCTTGGGAGTCTCAAGACCTGCAATATCCCCCCAACTGATATCAGGTTTCTCCGTCAGAACCCATTGATCGAGCTTAACCGGTTTGGAATCCCTTGCTTCCGGAGAATCCATTTCATGTGAGATTGGCGTGTCGGACTGCAGTTCTTGAATCCGTTTCTTGTAGGCTTCTACGTGTTCGGTGTAGACTTTGTTCTGGACTGCAGTTGGGTAAAGGCTGCAGAGCTTGAGCAGAACTTCGATAGCTCGTTGGTATTTTGTTGCGGCTAAGCGTTTGGAGCCTTTTCTCTCGAGCTCTATTGCTTCTTTCGCGTATCTAACTGCTAATGATTCGAGTTCTTCTGAGGCTGAAATTACTTGTCCCTCCCTGTTACAATGAGGGGATTTGACGGGAGCACTAGGGTCCCGTCTAATCCATCACTATTCTGCCGGAATCCTTGAGTCGTTGGAGCGAGCGCCGAATATCGTCACTGGGAACGAGAAGCTCCGCGCTGCAGCTGTTGAGGCTCAACTCGCCATCGTGTGACCTGATGTAATCGAGGAGCCTGTCCTCGAGCGGAGCCTCCTCCGATCCACCTGTGGTTATGGCAATTGGTATCCTCTGCTCCGGTACCCGCGTAAGAGGCGCTGCTGTCGCTGCCTCCAAGACAGGTGCTCGTGCGGCTTGGTGTGCTTCAGGCATTGGTAGCTCTGGGAAGCGCTCTTTCATCTGTTGAGATGCGATGGCGCCGGACTCTTCGAGGACCTTCCTTGCCTCTGAGCTAGACGCGCTCATGTCGAAGCCCTGGTCTTCGCCGACTTGACCTGTTTCCATGCTCATGTCGCTGAGCATGTTGTTGACCTCGCCCAATTCATTCGCTACTTCGGGGATAACGCCTGCAATCCTGCCGCGGGTCTCTCGCACGACTCCTATGACCGGTGCTATCTGTGCCATGATGTCGCCGAATTCTTCGACAGTCTGCATCCGCAGGATTACGCGTTCAAGAGCTAGTTCACTGCTAAGCGTGAGATGGGCCATTTTCCGGATTTCGGCGCACTCGTTCGCATAGAGTGCGGCGTGAGCAGGATCCTTAGAGAGCTGCGCACCGATACAACGCTGGAACATTTCCTTGTCGCGCTGCTGGAGCCTAACGCTCATGTGTTCCAGCTTCTCTTTCTGAGAGCTAAGCCGGAACAGTGCTTGCGCTATCCGCTCCTTCAAAGGACTGGGGTGAACTCTCTCTTCGAATTTGCGGAACAGCTCTATGATCCTCCTAAGTCTCCCTCACATGCAGAACTAAGGGCGCTGGGCCTTGGGTCGACGGTGTGGTCGTGGCTGGTTGCGGAGCTTGGGTTATCGGCTGCGGCTGTTGTATCGAAGGCGGAGCTTGTGCCCCGTCTAACTTCTGCAGGTAGCTGTAAATGGTCTCGACGTCCTTCTTCTCCGCCATCGCTCTAACTAGACCAGAGTCGATAGCATCACTTGCAGCTCTGTAGTTCTGGTCGTCAAACTCGCCGGACGCGTGCAGCATCTTATTCCCGGCAAGATGTGTTTGCAGTTGGCGAAGCTGAGTGTTCAGAGTACTTGTTCGTGCGCCAAGAGTGTCGATGATCTCTCTGCGTTTGCCCTTTAGCTCATTAATGGCGTCCTCGTGTTGCTTCCGGAGGTCCTCATAGACATCCTTCTGGATGTCCCCAACGCTGAACAGTTCGTCTAGAGCACGTAGACGGCGTGTAACAATGTCGAATTCTTTGCGGAATTCCTCTGCTTCAACCTTCCATGCCGGCGATAGGACGAGACTGTCTCCTGTGATAGTGACGCGGTCCCCGGGGCACTGGAGGAATTCTCCGTTGCCGACTTCGATCCCGACGACTGTGACCTCGTCGCGAAGGTTGGCAGATATGCCCACGACTTTACCGAAGGCTCGGCCGTAAGGGTCCTGGAGGGTTCGTCCAAGGAATCTGCGGACTTGTTCAAGTGTTATTGGCATAGTTTTTCACCAAAAAATGCTGGCGGAGTTACCTCGGTATCACCGTCTCGTGTTCCGGGACGGCTGTTGGTGAGGGTAACTCCGGGAACTTCTCGCGCATCCTAGTTTCTGCAATGGTGTTTGCTTCGCCTATGATCTTGGCTGCTTCAGGTCCTGATGCTTCCAAGTCGTAGCCTTGGCCTGTTGCTTCGCCGACTTCCATGACGACGCTGTTGAGTGTGTCGCTGATCTCGCCTAGTTCGTAGCCGACTTGTGGGATGACTCCTGCGATCTGGTTCTTGATCTGGTGTACGACGCCTGCTACTGGGCCCATCATTGCTGCAACGTCGCCGAATTCCTGGATTGTCTCGAGTCGTAAGACGACTTGTTCGAGTGCCAATTCGCTTCTGAGGGTGACTTTGGCGATTTTGCGGATTTCAGCGATCTCGTTGGCGTACATTGCGCTGCGCATTGTGTCCTTTGACATCTGGGCTTGGACGCATTTGTCGAAGAGTGACTTGTCGTGTTGCTGTGTCTTGAGGTTGGCTCCTTCGAGCCTGTTCTGTTGGACTTTGAGTTTGTAGACGACCATGTTGATCTTTTCCTTTAGTGGTTCTTGGTGGTGGATGCGATCGGTGACCTTAGAGAGCAAGGGTTCTCTTTGCCCTCGGTCCCAATTTTTCATGGACTTGTATGACATTTCGATCTTAGAGGTGGGGTCTTAGGCCGAGTTCCAAGATTGTTCTTGACATGTAAGCGTAAGATTCGGTGGTTGTTGTGCTAGTGATATTCTAGCTCAGGCAACTGGTTGCCTGTTGTCAACAGATATTTGGCAGGGTTGTTGTGCGGTCCACAAGACGGTTTTGGTTTATATGCGGTGTCAGAAAAATGGTAGGAAATTGTGTTTTCCCCAACTCCAATTTAGCATTGCTAGTTAAAAATCAAGCAACAGAGTGAGTGTCATTGACGGTTTTGTTTCTACCATTTTGCTGATTCTGGGTTTATGACGCCGTTTTTTGGGGGTTTTTTCGTTCGAACGCTTTTACCATTTTACCTCATAGAAGTCGCCTCACAGGATGAAAAAAATGGTACTAAACGATCTAACCCTAGAGAAACTGATCAGCGAGATCAACGGCTACAAAGACAAGATGCGCACAATCTACGAGGAATACGGACGCGCCTCCCAGGATCTACAAGACAGGATCAACGTTCTCGGATACACGCTCAACGAGCATCTCAAAGAAACAAAGGACCAGATCGGCAGCACCCCACAAAGACTACTGAACCTTGAAACGAAATACGTGACAGGCGAAGTCAGCGACCAAGAATACCGTGGTCAACGCGAAGAATTCAAGAACTTGCTCCAACGAAATCTCCACAGTATCGAAGAAATCAAAGACATGATCGAAGTTCTGACACACATTGAGACAAAACCACTCGCCCCAGGCGACTTCAAACAAGCGAATCCCGCCCAACCACGAACTCTAATTGAGGAGTGGGCAAGGACAACAGTCCCACAAACATCCCAAGCACCACCTCCTACTCAACCAACAGTTGCGCCGACCCCAACTTCCCCAAGCATCAGATTCGCAGCAAGCTCAATCGTGTCCGAAAGAACATGGGCTCCACCCACGACCCCTCCAGCGCCACAACCAGCTAGTAACGGAAACAATTGGACAAATCCTCAGACAAACAATGCACCGTCGAGTCCAGTTGTGACCGCACCAGCAATCGTTGACACCCCGGTCGAAGCCCCAGCGCAACCGATTCCAGCAATATCAGAATCATTGAACGCTGCCACTCCAATCATTTCAGTGAACCAAGCAAGCTCTGCTGTTGACGATTCGCTTACGGCCGTGCCCGCACAAGAATACGTTGAGGACGTTGCTGACGCGCTTGTCGTCAAGGTTGTTGATGACATGCCAATCGTTGACGCATCTGCAGCTGTTGTTACCAGTGAGACAGAGATTTCGCCCGGTATACCCGGTACTGAGACGGTGCCAAGCATCCCTTCAGGACCAGGTATCGGTGATTCGACTGTCCAGTTGCCAAGCCAGTTCTACAAGGTCGTCTGTCCAAAGTGCGGCGCTGACGTTCCCAAGGCTGCAAAGGTTTGGGAGCTGAAAGGCGGCAAGTCGAAGAAGAACGTGCTGATCGGCCTCTTCCAATGCCAGGACTGTAGGGTCAAGTTCAGAGAAGCTCTAACCCGCGATATCATCTGATATTGCGAGCCGGCAGTCTCTAAACTTCCCCTCATCATCTTTTTTTTCTCATCTTTTTCCAGAAGCCTGGTTAGCAAAGGCTTAATTCCCAAAGACCCTGCCGCTCCCATATCCAACCAAGGATTCCAAGAGAGGCACGTGTTTGCAAATGGAAAAAACCGAACGGAAACATCCAGAACACACAGAGAAATCCGCTGAGACACGACAAATGAGCCGCGCCCCACCGGACGTGGTCTTCATCGGAAAGAAACCACTAATGGCCTACGCGACAGCAGTCATGATGCACTTCAACAGCGGATCTAAACAACTAACAGTCAAGGCAAGAGGACAATCGATCAGCCATGCAGTAGACGTGGTCGAAGTTGTCCGGAACAGGTTTTTCCAAGGAAAGCTTCAGATCAAAGAGGTCAAGATCGGGACCGAAATGCTCGGCGAAGGAAACGACCAACGGAATGTCTCGACGATCGAAATCGTCTTGACATTATCCGCCTAGAAGATCCTACTTTATCATTCTGAGGGTCTTCAGACCCCATGTTCGTTCGACACTGTACAGTTTGACCTCCGAGATCACAACCGGCTTCTTCATCGAAGACATGCTTTGAGCGGTTAGCTCCATGAAGAGCGGTCGCTCCGGACTATTAGTGTAGAGTGCCCTGTCGACCAGGAATAGCTTGTTCATGTCGTTCAGCGAATTGTAGATTATCGCCTTGATCCTCAAGTATTCCTCGCTGACGCAGTCTAGTAAGACCTGGTCTGTGTATCCACTATCGAGGACTTGCAGCTCTCCAGAAGGACCCTGGTTAAGCTTCATTTGTGAAACACTCTCACAAAATGCGCTGGATGAAACGATGCTCCGGGATAGCTACGTATCATTGTAGATTATAATTCGTATCGGTACCCACGCGTCATTATGATGGAAAGTCTGCAAAGACCCCACAGGAAGATACACTATTAGATCCGAAAATCCAGAATTATCTCCTTCACTACGTTGAACGGTTCTAAGTGGCTCGCATTGATTGGGTATACGTATTAAGGCCGATTTCAACTCTAGAATTCATGTCAGATTCGGAACAGACTGACATCATACCAGCGCCGAGTAGCATTGTCCCGGCACCGTCGGCAATTGAACGAGCTAGCTCGGAACTGGGAAAACCAGTGATTCCGAACGAGTCGGCACTTGCCAAGGTCACTTTCTACAAGCTGGACCTTGACACAGTACTAGATGGGCTAATTCCTGATCCCCTGCCACAATCATCTGGGAAAGACAATGCAATTCATCATTTGAACATCATCATCTTCGGT
>CAYRXJ010000068.1:0-7835 GCA_964428235.1 uncultured Candidatus Bathyarchaeia archaeon
CGGTCTGTGACTTTGAGATGGACCTGGTTTGCCTGGGCGAGCACGCGTTACTTCCTACCCAAGATGAAGGTCGGGGATTACAATGGCCCTTTTTCCACTGACTTCAACCAGTAGTGCGGGCTGGTCGGCCACTGGTTTTACAGAAACTTCGCCTGCCACTTCGATGCCCAGTTATGATTGAAGGTCGCTTCGCGGGATGAAAAGGTATTCCTAGTCGAGTTGACGAGTTATTGTGGGGACCTGCTTCGCCAGACAGCGTCAACGAAAACAGGATTCTCAAGAATGCTTGTCGCGAGATTAGAGCGGCAAGACAACTGTCTGATGATCAGAAGCAGACTCTCACAGACGTTTTCCAAAAACGGTTCCAGCAAGCGCTCGACTTAGCGGACAGAGGGTCCGTTCGGAAATATCAGTTCTCTCCGAGCGGCCGGACTCTATGGGTCGTAAAAGGGCGTGGCCGGGATTATCAAGTTCTGCCTGAGAATTCGTTCTGCACGTGCGACGACTATTACTTTCGGGTGATGGAGAATAAGAAACAACTCTGCTATCATGTCATTGCTCAGAGTTTGAGCGAGGCAACAGGAAAATACTTAGTCACCGAGATGACTGACGCGCGCTATAGTGAGATCACTAGTCGACTAACTCCGATCGTATCGCGTTAGTAATGTCAAGGTTTTAGTAGCCGTTTTCGAGCTTGGCCCAGAACGAACCGGGTGAATCGAAACGAGCTATAGCCTTCCACCAGACTCAGAATTCGCGCTCCTCCAGCTCTTGCTTTACATTTTCAGCTTCGTAGCAGTAATTCTGATCTTTCTCTACATTGCCGCGGAGCGGCCTGGAGAGTCGCGGAAGAAGGCGGAAGAGGAAGAATAAATCGCGCCTAAGCAGAATGTTCTAGAATAGATGCCTAGCACCGCGTTCCAAGCTCTCAAGCCAACAGTCTTACAGAGGCTTGAGAAGGAAGGCTTTCTTGAAGCCAGCCCGATACAGGAACTTGCCATACCTGCAATTCTTAGCGGTGAAAACGTCCTCTTAATCGCCCCCACTGGAACAGGCAAGACACTTGCCGCGGTCCTCCCTGTTCTCGACAAACTGATCGAGAAAAGATCAGAGACAAAACCCCGCGGAATTTCTGTAATCTATGTCACCCCACTCCGGGCCCTCAACCGGGACCTCTTGCGTAGACTCGAGGACATCGGAAGAGACCTCGACATTAAGATCCAAGTTCGACACGGAGACACCCCGCTCAGCGCTAGGTCTCGGCAGGCAAGAAGCCCGCCTGACGTGATGATCACGACCCCTGAGACTCTTCAGGCAATTCTGATCGGTAAGAGGATGAAGGAACATCTTCGATCCGTTAGATGGGTGGTCGTGGACGAGGTCCACGAGCTAGCTACTGACGAGCGAGGGGTCCAGCTGTCGTTTGCTCTTGAACGGCTAAAGGAGTTAACAGGGACGGAATTTCAGAGAATCGGTCTTTCGGCAACAATCGGAGAGCCTGAGCGCATAGGACAGTTCCTGGTTGGAACCAGCCGCAGAGTTATGGTCCTGAGGTCTGACGAGACCCGAGGCCTCCAGATTAGTGTCCGTTCAGTCCAGCCGAGTTCAGGGGATCAAAAAGAATCAGTCAACCTCGGCCTCCCCGCGTCAACCGTGTCCCGTGCGAGAATGATACTTGGGATCATACAGTCCCACAAGTCAACTCTCGTCTTCACAAATACCCGAGAACACGCTGAGGCTTTGGCTGCTCAGATCCAAGCAATCGGGTCCGGGACGCCAATCAGAGTCCATCACGGGTCGTTATCGCGAGAGCTCAGAGAAGAGGCCGAGAAGGATTTCCAGGAAGGCCGGCTCCGAGCGTTGATCTGCACTAGCTCTCTGGAGCTTGGCATTGACATCGGGACTGTCGACTTCATTATACAATACACCTCCCCCAGAGAAACGACACGGCTCGTTCAGAGAGTGGGACGGAGCGGGCACACTCTCGGCGGGACCTCCCGCGGAGTCATTCTGACAATAAACACGGATGATATTCTCGAGTCCGCGGTTCTCATTCAACGCGCGAGAGAAGGAAGGCTAGAACGCCCAATAATTCACGAGAAGCCCTATGATGTTCTGGCCCACCAGATAATCGGTCTCCTTCTTCAAGAGGGACGGATGACTATCGAAGAGATTAGCGAGATCGTCCATCGGGCTTACCCATTTCGCGATCTCGATCCAGCGGAACTGAGCCGCGTCCTCTCGCTCTTTGACGAGCTTCGAATGATCCGAAAGTTCGACCAGTTTATCACGGCTCGCAACCCGAAGGCAATCCAGTACTACTTCACCAACCTCTCTGTAATACCGGATGTTCAGAAGTATACCGTGTTTGACTTCTTCAGGAAGCGCCGCATTGGAACTCTCGATCAGGACTTTGTCGCCCGACGTTGCGCGAGTGGCACCGAGTTCATCCTCCACGGTCAGACTTGGAAAGTTCTCTCTGTAGATGAGGAACAATACCACGTCGAGGTCGAGGTGGCACCCCCAAGCTTGACCGCGATTCCGGGCTGGGAGGGAGACATGATTCCCGTTCAGATTGATGTCGCGGAGGAAGTGGGCCGCGCTAGAAGACTGATCCTCTCTGCAATTCCAGAAGGATTCCTAGAGAGAAGAGAAATCGAGAGAGTAGAGTCTACTCTAAACTCGCAAGCTCGTCAAGCTCCGATACCTACTGAGACTCTTGTCTTGGTTGAGGGCTTCGAGAACAGTGTTGTCGTTCACTCATGTTTTGGTAATCTTGTAAACGAGACTCTTGCGACTGCGATGGCTGCTCTCTTTGGATCCAAGCTAGGCTCTAACATTGGAACTCAGATTGATCAGTACCGGTTTGCGCTGATTTTTCCCCGCCCGGTCAGTGCCCTTTTGGTGGCGGAAGAGTTCAGAAAGCTCTCGCCTGATGACATGGAAAAGATCGTCCGAGAAACCATCGATTCATCTGACTTGTTTGCCTGGAGACATTGGCACGTGTTGCGACGTCTTGGGGCTGTTAGCCGAGAAGCTGAGTACAAGGCCCGTCAAGCACGGCTTTTGGTTGATATTTTCAAGACCTCTATAGCTAATGACGAGGCGAGACGAGAACTATTCACCGAAAAGCTCGACGTCATCGGGGCGAGAAGAGTTCTCGAACGCGTCGCGTCGGGTGAAATATCGATCGAGACGACACATGATGTTGGTCAGTGCACCCCATTCGCGTTGCCTCTCCTTGACAGGATTGTTCCTCACGGCCTACTCCGTCCAGCTGTCGAGGAGGCTTCGATCATCGAGGTTGTGAAGAGCAGATTGCTCTCGAGTAATCTCAGGCTTCTCTGCATGAACTGTGGAGATTGGGACAGCATTAGAGGGGTCGATACTCTTAGAGAAGTTGTCCGTTGTCCAAAGTGCAAATCGTCACTTATCGCCGCAACCTACCGGAGCAATGATGCTCTCGGAACAATCATCAGAAAGAAAAAGAGAGGAACTAAGCTGAGTCCGGAAGAGGAGAAAGAATGGATGACCGCCTGGCGATCGGCCGGGCTAATCCAGAACTATGGAAAGCGAGCAGGAATCGTCCTAGCCGCTCGAGGAGTAGGGCCTACCACGGCAACAAGAATTCTGCGGAACCGGACAGGAAGGGAAGATGACTTATACCTGAGCATTCTTAGAGCAGAGCGCGAGTTCGAGCGTACCCGCATGTTCTGGGACTAGACCTGAATGACAGAGTCCTCCGGTAGCCTTCTCAATCAGATCCTTGAGAAGAGCCCCGCTCTCTCTCGAGAGCAACTTCTCTTGATGATCGAGAGAAAGAAAGCGGAGTCCCACGGTCTCTTGTCCGACGAAGGAGCGGTACGACTGCTGGCCCAACAACTAGCCGGACTCTCAGGGCAAGCACTGAACATCTCTGACCTACGAATCTCAAGCGTCCAGGCAGGGCTCTCCGACGCCACAATCTCGGGAGAAGTCCTGTCAATAAGCCAGACAAGGGAGTTCCAAAGATCAGATGGATCCCAGGGCAAGCTCGTCCGAGTTAGACTCAAGGATGATTCTGGCCAAATCACCTGTGTCCTATGGGACACGTCTGCAGAGATAATTCAAAGAGAGAACCTCGCAAGTGGAGCCAAGCTTCGCATGTCCCACGGCTATACCCGACTAGGACTAGCAGGTGAGATTGAGTTCCATTTAGGCTCCAGAAGTAACATCGAAGTTCTCGATAGGACTAACCAGAAGGCGACAAGTGTGAGTTATAGCGATTTGGTGGAGAAGCCGCTATCGACTCCTTCTCCAGAGTTCGTAAAGGTCCGGATCAAGAAGCTGCAGAAGAGTCGCGGAGAAAATGGTCCAGCATGGGCGCTCTGCGAAAACGAAGAAGGACTCACCATCGCGAAATTCTGGGATGACAATATCGAGGCAGTTCTCTCCATCGGTGAAGGAAATGTCATTACAATAAAGAATCCATCGATTACCGAGCGAAACGGGATGCAGTATCTCAACGCGGGGTCAAAGTCCTCCATAACAAGGGAGACACTCACGGACATCGAGGCTCCACCCCCCGTCCATATCGCATCAATAAAGCCAAGCCACAAGCTCTACACGACTCGAGGCATAGTAGTTGAACGATCAGATCCTCGAGAGATCGAAACAAGAGAAGGTCGGAGAACACGCGTCTCAAATATCAGGGTTGAAGATGATACTGGTAAGATCAGAATAGCGCTATGGGACACTCATGCGCAGTTCGCGGAGAGCCTAAGAATGGGAGACTCTATCCGTCTGACGGGTATCAAGGCCCGGGAATCTTACAACGGAGAACTTGAAGCATCAACTGTTTTTCTGACACAGATCGAGAAATCCTAGAATCCTAGCGGGAACAATTATGATGGCGCTCAGGGTTGGAAAGGATCCCTTCGACTACATCAACGAGATCAAAGTCCAAAAATCACGGCAGTCAATGAAACGTCGACTGCAAGAGTACAATCCCAATCAAACCTCGATTGATAGTCTCGAGCGGGTCGACGAGAAGTATCACCTAATCGTTTTCTCCGCGGAATGGTGCGGTGACTGCGTGGCCTATGTTCCAGGTCTTGCTAAGTCGTTGATAATGGCCAAGAACAACATGCTCCAGGCTCGAGTCGTAGACTACGACTCATACCGCGACATGGCAGAAGAACTCAACATCAAAGCCATTCCGACAATAATCGTCTATGACAAGAACTGGAACGAGCTAGGCAGGTTCATCGAGACTCCCAAGAAATATGGGACTGTCGAGGAAGAATTGTGCGCGATTCTCGGATCCAAGGGAACGACGAAAATCTAGACTCGCGTCGGTTTCTCTAGCTCTTCATTGATTTCGATACTTCTTTCACAGCCCCTTCGAGGATTTCAAGTCCTGAGTCAACCAGATCCCTTGTGATGACGAGTGGTGGTGCGATCCTGAGGGTTGAATGGCCTGCTGTGATCATGGCTAGGCCTCGCCGGAAGGACTTCATGATTATCTCATGCGCCTCCTCGTCACCTGACTCTTTCGTTTTAGGGTCCTTGACGATCTCGGCACCAACCATCAGTCCTTTCCCTCTCACGTCACCGATGATCTCGTATTTTTCCTGCATTTCTTTCAATCTTTTGACAATGTAGTCTCCTTGCTTTGTCGCGTTCTCCATCAGATGCTCTTCTCGGATCGCGTTGATCACCTCCAGCGCAGCCGCGCAGGAGACCGGGTTTCCCCCGAATGTGTTCGCATGGGATCCTCCATCCCAGTCCATCAGCTCGCTGTTTGCTACGGTCGCTCCGATTGGCATGCCAGAGGCTAGCGCCTTGGAGGTGCAGATAATGTCCGGTTCAACACCCCAGTGCTCGATGGCGAACCACCGGCCTGTCCGGCCCATGCCAGACTGGACCTCATCGTCAACCATGAGAATGCCGTTCTTGTCGAGCAGTTTTCGTAATCGCTTGAAGTATTCGGGTGGTGGGACGACGTATCCGCCTTCCCCTTGGACCGGTTCGACGAACAGGGCGGCCACATCTTCTGGTGGGAGGTACTTGTCCAGGACTTGTTCTTGGATGTAGTCCACACAGTACATGTCGCATTCCGGATAAGTCATCTTGAATGGGCACCTATAGCAGTAGGCAAAAGGCACGTGTGCGTCTCCGGGAACCATTGGGAGGAAGTGTCGGCGTTGGACGGGCTTGCTAGCTGTTAGGCTGAGAGCACCTAGGGTTCTTCCGTGAAATGCGCCCGTGAAACTGATGAACCCGTGCTTGCGAGAATGCCATTTCGCAAGTTTCATCGCGGCCTCGATCGCTTCTGTTCCGCTGTTGCTGAGGAACACTTTTTTCCGGAAGCTTCCGGGTGTTATCTTGACGAGCTCTTTTGAGAGTTGTACGATTTTTTCGTAGTAGAAGTCTGTCCAGGAGTAGTGAATCAGCTTCTCGGCTTGCGCTTTGATCGCGCTTACGACCTTTGGATGTGAGTGTCCGACGGCCAGGCAGACGAGGCCAGAGTTGAAATCGATAAACTCGTTTCCGTCCACATCTTTAACGATGGAGCCTTGGCCGGAATCTGCGGCCAGAGGATAGAATCTTACTAGTGAGGGTGAGACCAGTGCTTCGTCTTCTTTGAGGAGTGCCCGGGCCTTAGGTCCCGGAGGAGTGACAACGATCTTTGGATATTTTTTCGCAGACATTGGAGGTGTCGGGAGGCTCCTCTGAGGTTCTGATAATAAGATTGCGAAACCTTTCGGGAGACTAGTTGCCTAGGGTTATCTCGATGGTAGAGAGGCTTGCCATTGATCCATCGTCTCGCTGGACCTCTTCCGTGCCAATATCGACAGAGTGTATTTGGACGTTCTTGAAGAACGCTCTTCGCAGCATCTCAACTGTCTCAACAGCTTTGTTGATAGATTGCCCGCGTGCCCGAACCATCACCTCTGGAACGCCGGTGTTGAACAGGGTGACGCACGCGACAACGTAGTTCATCGTGGGCTTCTTGCCTATTCGGACAATGTCTGGGCCAATGTCATCGTCTTCGAATCCATCGTCGATATCAGTCTCAGGCATGGTGTTTGACATGGTGTCGCCTGTGCTGGTTGTGTCTGGTTTGACGTTCCCCTAAGATTAACCTTGCCAAACTTGGGACTTCTCTGCGTTGTAACTGACCGGGTAGGATTCGTTTTGGGATAGTGGACAGTTTTCTAGGTCCTGCTTTTAAGGAACTGGCCGTGTGAAGGGTTTCTCCTTTGGTGTAGTCTTGGATTGGATTCTGCCAGCCCCACTGTCTTCCATATGCTTGAGAGGCTGGTCGGGAAAAGAGTACTCGCCGTGATCAACCGTGACTTTGGCTATGAAGGCCGAGTGGCGGTTGTCTCGCACGAGCCTCCTGGGATCTGGTTAACCGAGTCTGATGCTGTGATATTGCGGTCAACTGTTGTCAGTCCTATTCCGCAGATTGTGAACAGGGAACCGAAAGGAGAGACTTTCTTGCACTTGGACGCTATTCAGAGGCTAGAGTCAGTCTCGGAGGGCAAGACTGCTGCGCGCCGATAGGATTGCTTGGCACGACGGTCTTGTAATCGAGAGCCAGGGGCTCAAGATCGTCATCGATCCTGTAAAGCTTGGCAAGGTTCCAGTGTCGTCGAGTGTTCTTGTATCGCACGCTCATAGCGATCATACTAGGGGATTCGGTTTCAAGGGGTTGAAACGGTCAACTCCTGAGACTCGAGAGATTCACCGCGTTCTCAATTCGCGTAAGGTCTCCAACTTCCAACCTTTGGAACTCAACAAGAAGATCTCGATGGATGGCGTCGAAATCAAAGCGCTGAAAGCCTGGG
>CAYRXJ010000069.1:0-4948 GCA_964428235.1 uncultured Candidatus Bathyarchaeia archaeon
AGAGACCTTCTTCCCCACAAAACGATCTCACGTTTTTCTCTCGAACAGTGTGTCTAGAATAGGCGAAGATCCTCATGCCGAATGTCTTCCCCATCCTCGCCGCAATCGCGCCTATCCCCCCATATCCCAGGATGCCCAATGTCCTGCCATGAAGTATTGTGACTTCTCGTCCTCCAAGTGTGCGTCTGAGTTTCCATTGGTCGGTTTTGATTGCGTTATGGAAGTCAACAACTCTCTTAGCCGCGGAGAGCAACAGCGACCACGCGTACTCAGCGACCTCCTCAGAATATGCCCCCGCATTACTTGAGACGGCAACATTATTGCCAAGCTGGGCGAAAGGAATGTGATTAACCCCGGCCAATATGCTCTGAAGAAATCTAAGTTTGTTCATCTTGGAGAGGTTTTCGCGTGTAAGATATTTCGGCCAAAAGAATAGTAGAATGGCATCTACGGATGGTAGTTCCCGAACTATGGAGGTCTCGTCCAACGATGTGGAGTCGACTACTGTCGCATACTTGGAGAGCGAACGGATTCCCGCCTTGTCCACGACGTCAGTTGCAACCAATAGAACCGGCTTTGTCAATGTACCTCTTCATCTCTGAGTCCGACAGTTCAGCTTTAACCATAAGTGTGCAGCGACCGCTCCGATAGAAACGGAATCCAAAATGGAAGAGATCCTGACTCTGTCGATCTTCAAGGATCTTGTTCCTAATGGAATTAAGTTCGGGTCGAGCTATCTGGTAGAGTTTGGTCCCGACTCTCCTTGGTATGAGACATCCCTCACAATCGCAGCGAGTGCACTGCAGCAAAGAGCGCGAACTGAGTATCACACCTACATGCACCCTCCTCAAGAGGTCAGAGAGTCTCTGTCAAAAATGGGACTCAATGTGAAGGAACTCGAAAGAGAAGACAAGCTCAGGATTCTCGATACGTACGATGCGATGACAGGGTTGGCACATCCTGAGACCCCCGAGGGTTTGAAGTCGAAGGGGAGGGAGGCATATGAGCATCAATCCTTCGATCTCACTCATTGGAGTAGTAAGGTTGTGAACATGATCAAGGAGGGTGTTTCAGAGGATGAGAAACAATGGCTTCACGTTGACGACAACACCTCGACTATGTGTCATTATACCGACGAGAAATTGATGATCGATATTTGGCGGACTCGGATCATTCCTTACGCGAAAATGCGTAGACTTGCGATGTTTCATTCAGTAATGATGGGAATCGCTTCGGATTCTTTCTACAAACAATTCGAATCGCTCTGTGACGGTATCATCGAGTTCAGGAGCACTGACGAAGGGGGGCAGGTGGAGCATCTCACGAGGCTTAGAACTCTGAGAGGAACTTCGAGTGACACTCGCTGGAGAAAACTCCGATTGCTGAACGACGGGTCCGTAATCCTCGACGAATCTGGCAAGACAAGAGAACTGGGAATTGGTGGCTGGCTTAAGGGTCCGAAGAAATCGAAATAGTGGGCTATGTCTTCGCTCGATTCGCCCAGAGAAACTTGCGTTGCAATGTCTTAGGATAGATTCCTTTCCAGTCATATTCTGCCTTGTTCGCCCAGTTCTTGTAGATTCTTGGGTCAATGTAGTTGCGGAGTGATGTGTTGAGATTGTAGTCCCGAGTTCTCTTTTGTAAATCAACGTCAAGCTTCAGCTTCTTGATCCTCTCCTCAAGTCTCGCTTTCTGTTTGCCAGTCTTGACCTCTCTTGTCTTCAGCTCCGCCAGTCGTTGTTGTTTCTTCAAGAGCGATCCTTCCCATGTCTTTGGCGGGGTCCGTTTGTGGTTGCAGCGGATTGCTGCTTCGAGATTTCCTACCCGCGCGTGATACAGCTTGAGTTGGGGAGATTCATCGGGCTTGAATCCGTTGTGTCTTCTAAGATAGCTCTGAACTGTCTCTGTGGCGTGATGTGTTCTGAAGACTTTCGCCGTTAGCCCTCTCATTGCCTTGTTCAGAAAACGGTTCACATGCTGGGAAGTGATTCCATCGAAGACGAGATCCTCAGGTTTCTTTCCGTGAGAAAATTCTTTGAGATTCTTTCGGATCGGGGAATTTTCTCCATCAATCTTCAACACTTTTTCCCATCGGACACTGTCTTTTCCGAGAAAGTCGAACTCGATTCCGTGAGGAAGGAAATTGAGGTGTTCTACCCGAAGTGTTGAAGCACCGACAGTATCTGCCTCGTCAGCTTCTTTCTCGTCCCCTACTCTCATCGCAAGGTTATCGATTAGATAGGATACTGTGGCAAGCTTCCGGGTCTTCAAATCGGGAGAGAGTAGGTTCTTGTCGATGAACTGTCGAACGTCTGACAACCGACGTTGCAGTTTACGAGCGTCGTCGTACTTCAGTTTGTCACGTTCTTGGCGGACATCTGAAATGTCACTGGGCCACACATACTTCCGAACGTTGCTGAGCTTGTCGACCCAGTACGCTATCCAAATTGATTCATGATCGTGAACAATTTCCTTCCACTTACCGGGGGGAGCCGGCGCGTTCTCGGATAGGTTCAAGACGACGTCTTCGGGGTGAACTCGGGGCTTCCAACGTCCCCTCATCGGATGACTGCCTCGGCCCATAAAGAGGCTGGGCGGCTCTACCATCCAATTGGCAATGTCGGTCTTGACGCCATCGATCTCTGCTGACCCAAACTCTTCCTTTAGGGCAAGCCGAGCCTCCTTCCTTTGAGCGGCCACCTTTTTCTTGAAAACAAGGTCCTGCCTCTGGAGCTCCTCCTTTGACTGGAACTCGTAAAGTGGGGCAAAGTCCATTTCCGAATATCTTGTACCGTCATAGTTCGTTGGGAGAAGTTTGAGAAAATCGGAAAGAAAGTTGTCCTGAAAGATCGGGTCTTGAATATAGGGGGTCGTCCGTTTCTTGCCCCAGGCATAAGCAAGCTCCTCCGCCTCGGGAGATAGCCGGACTGTTTTACCATGGATGCGAATGGAGAGTCTTCTAGGCTCGTATAGCGGTGGGAAGGCAACGCCATTGTGCCTCAACTCTTTCCATGCCATCTCAAACTCTCCTGTCTACGTGGTAAGAGCGGGTATGAATAATTCTGGTTCTGGATATTTCATTCTCGATATCGCTGCAATGTTCTAAGAGAGTATTTTCATTAAAAGCCCTGCGATGGGCCGAAAATATCCCGGATAGACTAAAGAAGGCCCCGTGGAAATGGGGTCTAGGTAAAATTGAGCCGTCCAAAAGGCGCGCCACTTCTTGGACCCGTGGGATTTCTCTTCTCCGCAATAGGCTACACGATGGCTGCGATGGTCGCGAGACTGTTCGTAGCTTTCGAAGCTCGTTGCACGCAGTCCTGCCCAGTGATTCGAGTTCAGGGTTTCCACATTCATCACCTCTACTATGGGGTCGTTCTCATGCTTGCCTCGTCGACGGTCATGATTTTTGCAATGGATGTTCGGACCCGATGGGACACCGCGCTGATCTTCGGTGCGGGGCTCGGTCTAGTTGCAGACGAGATAGGTCTCTTAATTCTCAGAGTACAGTATTGGACATTATTCTCAGTTGGTGTTCTTGTCACCACTGGTCTCTCTTTGTATCTTGCAACGGCATACAAGCTTTGGAGTCGGGGACGCAGCGATTTCGGGCTACTTGATCGATATCAAACACTCAGCATTTTTGCAGTAGTGCTGGCGATGCTGGGCTTCCTCTATTTCGGACGACCGTTCATCAGGGGAATGTTTGCCGATGTTGCGCTGGTCTCTTGGGTCTCGGCATCGCTGCTGCTCCTCACGTTCGGAAGGAAGCACATCCAAGAGATCAGGCGAACGCCCATAAACCCCCTTCCGCCTACCCCCTAGACTCGTAGGCGCAACAAGAAACTGCAGGTTGCAAAACCGACAGGCATAGAGGCAAGACAGTATCAAAGCGCTATAGCAGAGACCGCTTCAAAAGCCAACACTCTCGTGGTTCTGCCGACCGGCCTCGGCAAGACAATCATTGCTTTGCTAGTCGCTGCTCAACGCCTTGCAAAACTGCCAGGAAGCAAAGTGATCATGCTTGCGCCGACAAAACCCCTAGTCTTACAACATGCCGGGTTCTTCAGAGAGCACTTTCCTGACAAGTCAGCAAGATTGTGTATTCTGACGGGAGAAGCTTCCCCTGCCACGAGAGCCGCAGAATTCCAGAACTCGGAACTGATATTTGCAACGCCTGAGGTGGTTAGGAATGATGTTCTCAGTGACCGCTGCGAGCTTGGCCCCGTCGTTCTAATCGTGTTCGATGAGGCCCACAGGTGTGTCAGAGATTATGCCTACTCCGAGGTGGCTGAGAATTACAAGCGACAAGCCTCTCACCCTTTGATCCTTGGCCTAACGGCGTCCCCAAGTGCACGCAAGGAACGGGTCCAGGAGATATGCGACAAGCTGGCTATTACGAATGTGGAGATGAGAACCGAGGAAGATGAGGACGTCGTTCAGTACGTCAACGAAGTGGCCATAAACTGGGAGAAGGTCCCCCTCCCTCAAGGCTACAAGGAGATTAGCAAGATCATTCGAGCCGCATTCGAAGAAAGGGTCGATAAGCTTCGAGCAATGCATCAGCTCCCAACTGGGGTCCGAGCGAACAAACGGATGTTACTGGACCTGGGTGAGAAGTTACGCCGGAACCTGCGACGAGGCGGTTCAGGGGCATTATTCGGCGCAGTGATGCTGCAGGCTCAGGCAATGTCCCTCAGCCATGCGGTGGACGTGCTAGAGACTCAGGGACTTCACAATCTCACTCGATACTTGGCCAAGCTAGAGACCGCGAGCAGCAAGTCCGGTAAAAGTCTGGCACGGGACGCGAAGATCCTTGAGGCACGACGGTTAGCTTTCTCGCTTGAGGAGAGAGAACACCCCAAAGAGCACAGACATGGCAAAGTGTCCGAAATCGAGTTGCGAACGAAGAAGGAGAGAAGAGTGAATCTCATTCGTAAATACCCTG